>NZ_NKHQ01000081.1:0-166613 GCF_014467265.1 Xenorhabdus sp. TS4
TGGCATGATGTTCTCACGGTAACCGTTTTTTGGCGAAAACAATGATACCAGATCATCATGCCGTTCAAATTCCCGTCACAAAACGTCCACAGCCCCTAGAGAAATTGTATGCATTATATATGTACAGTAGTGGACCTTACCAAAAGTTGTTATAGTGCACATAGAGCATGTCCAGAATCAGCTCAGGGTCAGAAGATGAATCAATGCTGTTCTGGCTGGGTGATGACTTACTAGATAACTGGCAGATTTGCCTTGTTAATCAGACCGGAGAAAAAACGTGAGTCTACTACATGTCTTTGATATGGATGGCACCCTGGTTTGATTATTTTAAAATAATGCAAATATCTTAGATATAGCTAAAAACATGAAGTTAAGAGGAATTTGTTATGCCTATATGGGTAGATGCTGATGCATGTCCTAAGGTTATAAAAGAAGTATTATATCGTGCAGCAGAACGTGAAAAAATACGGATTACATTTGTGGCAAATCAACAACTAAGTGTACCTACATCCATTTTTTTACATACGTTACAAGTCCCGGCTGGGTTTGATATGGCTGACAATGAAATTGTTCGTCGTTCAAAAATCGGTGATTTAGTGATTACAGCAGATATTCCTCTTGCTGCTGAAGTGGTCGGAAAAGGTGCAATAGCACTCAATCCGCGCGGTGAACGTTATAGTGAAGCAACAATACGTGAACGCCTAGTTATGCGGGATTTTATGGATACGATGCGAGCAAGTGGAATCCAAACGGGAGGGCCTGCGACGTTAAGCCAGCGTGATCGCCAGCGGTTCGCAAATGAATTAGATAACTGGTTATTGCAACAAAAAAAAGTATCTTGAAATAAAACATCACTATTCTACGAACAACACCATTTCATTATGCGAATTTATTAAATTCCTAACACGTATTCAACAGAACAACCGTAAACAATCACATAGATAATGGAGAATGAAATGCTAATCCTTTCTTTCTCCTCCGCTTTTTTCGTCACACCGTCATGATTTAAGAGGGAACTACACTGGCAAACCATCACAAAAGGATGGATTGCCAAAAGAAAGTATTCCGGGGGGAATCGTTGATGATAAAGCAGGGCACTTACTAGGCTTTAGTTTACGTTTAATTTAACATAATATACATTATGCGAACCTAAGAACACTGAGAAGAATTACGGCAAAAGTTCCACGTCACACTGTTGTTTAGTTCACGTTGTTCGTCACGTTCCTGAACCCCAACGAAGTCCGGTCACCGAGAGTGAAAATTGTCCCGTGCGAGCTGAACATTTCTTTTGTCTGCGACCGTCCAACTTTCGTGTCGCTGACCGCCCGCGAAAAGACGGCTTGGCAGGATGAAGGAAGTGGCCGTGCTCCCCAATGAGTCCCCCCTTTGTATCGGCGGATTGGCAACGGTGTCCCCAGTCACACCGAAGAGTCGCCTTTCATGCCCTGACGGGCATCTAAAAACCCCAACAAGCTCAGGTCATTCGTTACGTGAAAAAAATAACGTAATGACGTGATTACCCCGCCGACGCCTGACGCGTTCGTCAAAGTAAAAGACATAAATCGTCACTCGATCACCAAATGGGTGATATCAAAATTATTAACCAGAGTCACAGGCTGCGCCTGTAACTCTGGCCAATAATTTTTTAATCACGCTCAGATAGCACGTAAAACGCGAGCATGGATCATCACATAGAGCGCGCGCTTCTGGGCATCATCCGATTCAGAACTAAATAACCAACCAATTAACGGAATGCGGGACATAAACGGAACGGAACTGTCTTCATTTGAAGCGCGATCATCAATAATTCCACCTAACAATAACGTCTGACCACTATTTAAATGCACGGTTGTATCAATCTGACGCTGATTAGTAATGATATCACTGGCACCTGTTAACGTACTGATGCTATCCGCCTTAACCTGAATATTCAGGATGACTACATCAGAAGAAGTTACAATCGGCGTAACTTCTAAAGAAACGCCCACATCATGCCGCTCAATGGTCTGAAACGGATTATTTACGCTGGCTGCTTCCCCTGTCACTTTTCCTGTTACAAAAGGCACATTCTGACCCACTGAGATATAGCCCCGCTGACCGGACATAGTCAAGATACGAGGCACGGACAATACAGAAGAAGCACTATCCTTCTGGACAGCCTTAAGAGAAAGCCCCAGTACATTCCCATTAAAAATGCCGAAAGATCCCCCCGCTGCCGATAGAACCGAAGCAAGCCGATCCGTATTCACACCTCCGGCAATCACTCCGGTCTGAGAGCCTGCCGAAAAACCGAAATCAAACGCCTTACCCTCCGTTGTTTCGAACATCAAACCTTCAATCAGCACTTGATCACGAGGTACATCAATCTCCGGTAAAACGGCATATAACTCATCATGGAGCTTTTCAGGCGCAGTCACGGCCACAATATTCGCGCCATCAAACGGCAAGGCTTTCACTCCCGCCACACGAGCAGACTTCAAATAAATATCAATCACCGGCGCCAAGTCTTTCGCCCGAACATGGTTGATTTTGTAAGTCCGTGTAACAAGCTCTACCTCTTCTTTAGACAAAAGATCGGACGATTCAGGGGAATTTCCAGCATCAATACGCTCAGAAACAGGCTGATATTTACCGACAATAGCAGGCTCGCCAGGGAAAAGATCATAGCCATTAGCCCGCAGGACAGAAACAAAGAAATCCGTCCGGTTCTCTGGCGTCACATCAGCAGAATAAACGGTAATGTCCCCCTTAACATCGGATGTGATCACAATCGCCTGCGCTGAGGCTTTTGCATACCACGCCACAAAATCTCGCAATGAAGCATTATTTAACTCAACCTGCTCTGACCACACAAATCCCGAAAAAGTGACAGAAATAAAAAATAATAAATTAACAGCCCACTTTTGCATTTTGCAGTCCTTTAGAAATCACCACATTACACACGTCAAGAAATGAAACGTCATAACCATTTCTTACCAATTCCTGAGAAGTGACTTTATTTCCTTTTGCATCTGAAAAAATTAAGTTCACCTCAAATCCATAACGGGAAGAGGAAATAATTTTAAATTCATTCAATGGGTAATCTCTGTTTTTTTTAACTTCCTTTTTTTCAGAAACTGCAACCGGAGTAACGGGCTTATCCTGATAAAAATAATTAAAAATAAAACTCAACAAAACACCAAATATTAAAATAAAAATACGTGAAAACCGTTTTAAATAAACCTTTGTTAAACGCATATAAAAATCCATATTACGCGGACAAGCATAACGCCCATGAGATAAATAAGGCGTTAAATAAGAATAAACACCCTCATCATAATTATCAGAAAACGCCTGCTTTGTATCATAAGCTGAATACAAATCACGCCCTGTGTACGTCCAGCGCTCAACTGTCATCGACTGGGGCGAATCACCATATTTCACAATCCCGACATGAATTTTGGGCAACGGCATTTTACTGCCTGTCATAAAACTATAAATACTGCCAATAAACGGGATCGTAATCTTATCCAGTCGGCGACAATACACGACATGCTCGGCAAGCGCCAAACGGGCTTGCTTGTCCATAATCGATAAATCCTGAATTAAGAAAATAATATCCCAGCCCAATTTGCGCGCATGCAAAAACCAGTCAACGACCGATTGCCGCTGTTTGTCCGACCACGAACGCGAGTTAAACCACGTCCCGCATTCATCCAGGACCAATAACCCGTTTTTGTTTTCATCATACGAATCATTCCCCCGACCAATACACTCAAGGTCAGCCAAAGCGGGTTTATCAGGAATACGCATTACCCGCGGCGACTTGGCAAACCGCCCAACCCGCGGCAGGTTCCAGACACGCAAATCCAGATTCGTTGCCACCTTACACCCTGCTACTATCTTGTCCTGGATCTTCCCCACAGCAACCAGCGTTTTCCCTGAACCCAATTTCCCTGTCACCACATAAACCGCCATTATGATTTATTCCAGTCCAGATAAGAAATCACCCGGTCTTTGACGTCAAAAATAAAGACCGCCGCTTTTAAAGAAAATATCGCATACAGACAAGGCAACGCATTAGACGGCAAAATAGAGGAAATCGCCCCGCTAATTTCAGGCGGCAAGACCGCAACCAAATCTGATAGATAAGAAACCAGTAAACTATTCAGACCAACAAGCAGCCCCAGAAAAAGACTGATAGCCAGCGCAATACGGGCAATGCCTAAAGTAAAAAACTTCGCTAAATAACCGATTAAAAAAGAAAGTAACCAGCCCAAAAACCGGATTAACGCAGGTATTCCCAGTAAAACAGGCATAATTACCCCCTATTACGCAGCAATGACGTGAACGTTTCGTAAATAGTTACGAATGTCCAGAAATAAAGAATAAAAGCAAAAATACTTTTAAACATATCCAAATATTTACACTCAATGGTAAATTCATATTCTTTGCCCGTACCAAAAACAATGGGCTTACATTCCGTCGCAGATGGTAATGACGGAAAGAAATGCATAAAATTATCAATTAAGGAAGAATTATCCCCGCTACCTATTTGGGACATATAACCTGCTGATTCCTGAAATTCATCGCCAATTTGACCGCCCCCATTAATTAATCCCGATACACTGTTAATATGATTATTAAATACATCCATCAAAGAAGAATATGATGATTCAAATTCCGAGGTCATATCCGACTTAATGCGTGATTCGTCATACTCTTCTGTCATAGCATTTTTATTCGCATTTGACATGCGATCATAATCAAAATCGCCCATGCCATCCCCCTGACCACTATGACCGGACGCACTATTACCGTTATTACCCGATGATTTATTTTCGTTGTGACCGGAAGTGTTATTTCCGCTGTGACCAAACGAATGATTGCCATTATTCCCAGAACCCTCCCTTCCTTTCAAGGCCTGCATATTCGCCCTCACTTGCAGGGTATAAGTATTCGAAGATTCATTCGAGGACTGTTTGATCAGCCGAGACTCATCACAACGTGTTGTAGCGGTATTCTCATCATAAATACACACATTACTCGGATCGTAATTCGTATGATGCACCTTTATTTCATATTCATAATCAATAAAATTAGGTTCTGAAGGGAAAATTTTCTTTTCATTCAACCGATAAGAAATTTTTTGCTCATACGTATTTAACCGAACATGATGACCGTAATCATCAGTACGATCAAACCACAAACCAATCGGCATATAACTCGATTTAATATCACTGAGTATACCGGCCAGCGCAACAACATCCGCATTATCTCCCAGAATATATCCATTCCCCCCTCCCGCTTTAGTATAAATCGCATGTTTATCATCAATACTCTCCGCAAACTCCGTCCCAGCAGGCAAAATAACCGCAGACGGATCGGGAACCGTCACAAATTTTCCCCTCTCCAACGGCATTAACTCCGCGTTCCCACCTGACACACCAGAACCCCCCCCAGAATTCCCCCCCTTACTCTTCGCCCCTGATTCATCAACCCCAACCCCGGAGCCATCTTCCTCAACGGCGCCAACGGGGGTCCAATCCCCATACCAAGATCCATCAGCAGTGCCTATGGATATCCCCGAAAGCGCATAAAGACAACCCTGAAAATTAGCGTAACGTGTATTGCCTTCCTTCCAGACATTAGTCATATTGCCCTTAAAGACAGCCTTAGATTTACATTGTGCCTGAGTCAAATTAGAGGAATAAGAAAAAAAAGGGACGATCAAGAGAGACAAAAAAATAAGCCGCATATAAACCTCTGGATCAAAAAAAGGGGCCTAAGCCCCTTAACAAGAAAAGGAATATTAAGAAGCCTTGTTAACAAACTTCTTAAACAATTTAATGCCGACCGTTGACCCCACAATTAAAACAGCCAATCCCCAAGCATAAGTCGTAAATTCTGTTGCCTGACTCGTTAATTGGTCAAAAGCCACTTTAGCCTGAGAAGCCGCCCCGCCATCAGCGGCAAACGCCCCGACAGATGCAGCTAATGCGAAAACCGCTACAGCAGACTTAACAATAAAATTTTTCACGTTGAAACCTCAGCTAACCTTTTAAAATACAAAACAGAACGGGAAATACACCATCCCAAAATAAAAGCACCAAAGAAATAAGAAATAATCATCTCTGGCCTCCGGCAATAACGCCAAGTGCAAAACAAATAACAAGCCCGGCATTAAATACCAAATTATAAATTTCGGTTAAATTACATTCCTGAATAATATTTCACTCACCATATAATCAAGTAATATTGAAATTTCCATTAATCAAATTGTTATAATCTATTCCACTAAATCTAAAAACATCTCAACGTTATACCCCACTGAGGGTTGCCCTGTTTGTTTGTCATGATATTTAAATGAACGCTCAAAACCTGAAATCCGACAAACTAATTCCGTCACTTCTGAATCAATACTGGCTAATTTTCGGCGTGACCGCACTTTAACCACAGGCGGCTTTGAGTAAGGGTCTGGTGCTGGCAATATAATTGTTGTAAAAACATAACCATCATTCGATGAGTTAATGCGGATCACTTTTCCGCTGATGACAGTATGAAATAATGGTAATTCAGACATAATTAATAATCCTATCTATTAAGCATTCGCTGCTAATTTAAAATCGTATACGTTACCCTGACGTTCGAAGACACTCACGGGTTCGACGTACCAGTCAGGGCGCTGCTGCGCAAAATCAATATTAATAACTTTATAAAACGGAATGACGTTCGTTTTATCGCCTGTCAGGTTTTGCAATTGTGATTTACTGATACCAACATCAGTTAATAAAGCCAAAGAACGCCAAAATGTTGTTCTGCTCATAGAGTTCAAAACATTAGAATAACCTTCATTCACTAACCGCCGGTAAAAACCAAATACGCGCTGTGCTTTCGAATATGATGTATTCCCTTTCGGGGTAATGGTAAAATACGTTGATTTCAATAAATCAAAAATATGTTCATCATCATAAATATTCATTTCCACACCCCGCAGCGCCATCAATAAATCATGAAAACTTTTCATCCATAAATCATAAATTAGGCTCTTGCCATCCGTTTCGTACTGTTCCTGATATAAACACAAATCCGAAAATTTAACGGGAATGTCATTGTCCCGCAAAAACCGCTTTTTTAACCGCCCTTCCAGCCGTAATAAATTATTTGAAAATTCAATTAATCGCTTATCGTTTAAAACAGTCATCTGATACTGTAATGATGCATCCTTTGGATTCTTACGCAACTTTCGCTGAATTTCTTCCGTACGTTTTGCCACCTCAGATTCTTTATGATAAATACACAGCTCACGGTGTTTTGACCCCCGGTTAAAATACACTGTCGATTCATGATCATTCGCTTTAGTCGCTTTTGTCTGACCATGACTGATATTTTTCAGGTAAGAAATAACCTGCTTACAAATGGTTTCAGACGGCAATCTCGCAGAGCAAGTGGTATGAATTTCTGACACTTCAGTATTATCAACATCCAACAAATCATACAGTTCAGGCTGTGATGCTGCCAGATTAGCCAGTAGTTCAACACCACATAACGCAATATCTACCGAGCCAAAAACATTATGTCCCTGCAATAATTTCGCCGGAGATGCTTTCAGGTTAACGCGCGGAAAAATTAAATGTGTCCCCTGATAAACCTTCATTCCCAAACTGGCAAAATGCGTTGGTAACGATTCAAAAGGATGGCTCAGTCCCTGAACGGACAAATCCCCTTTTATCTCAAACTCAACATCCCGTGCCGAAAGCCGCAACCCCGACAATTTCGCGATCTGTACCAAATCGATAGAGCCGCCCCCGTGTTCAATATCACGAGAAGTCTTGACTACATACTCGTCTTTGAAAGGAATCTGTAACTCAAGAAGATCTATCATAACAATCACTCTATGAACACCAATAGTGACTATATATAATCAACAAACCTTAGATAGTCAACAAAGTATTCATAAATGCGCTATTATTCCGTGAAACAGTTCACAGGTGAGAATTACCATGTCTATAGGTGAGAATATAAGAACAAGAAGGGAAGCACTGGGCATGACAAGGGAAGAATTAGCCGAAAAAACAGAAATATCATTTTCTCAGCTATCAAAAATAGAGAGAAATGAACAAAAAAACCCGACTATTCAATCAATTATATCAATAAGTACAGCATTGAATTGCTCTGTAGATGAACTCATCTACAACCAAAACTCAAGCGATACCAATTACTTAATCAACGTAATAAAAAAACTACCCGAAAAAGATCAAGAAACCATCAAGAAGATAACTAAAGGTATGAATCTGATAAACCAAGCAGAAAACATGCTTACAGAGAAAGATGCAAAAAGAAGTTAAGCTTTCGGTCAAAAAATCACTAGCACCGTTTCAAATTGAAACAAGAGTACATAATTAAAGAGTCATGTACTCTTTAATGTGCAAAATTTGTGCAACAATTGGCAAAAAAACAGAAGAGCTAAAAACCGAAAAAAACTGGCAGGTAATTTGGCGAATCGGACGGTTGCCGACCTTTGATAAAGAGGTTCGCATAATCGCGTTATGTGTAAATTGGTGGCGGCGGGTTGTGATTATCGCCGCTCACCAATTCAACATAACGGCATATCACATTATGCGAACCTAAGAACACTGAGAAGAATTACGGCAAAAGTTCCACGTCACACTGTTGTTTAGTTCACGTTGTTCGTCACGTTCCTGAACCCCAACGAAGTCCGGTCACCGAGAGTGAAAATTGTCCCGTGCGAGCTGAACATTTCTTTTGTCTGCGACCGTCCAACTTTCGTGTCGCTGACCGCCCGCGAAAAGACGGCTTGGCAGGATGAAGGAAGTGGCCGTGCTCCCCAATGAGTCCCCCCTTTGTATCGGCGGATTGGCAACGGTGTCCCCAGTCACACCGAAGAGTCGCCTTTCATGCCCTGACGGGCATCTAAAAACCCCAACAAGCTCAGGTCATTCGTTACGTGAAAAAAATAACGTAATGACGTGATTACCCCGCCGACGCCTGACGCGTTCGTCAAAGTAAAAGACATAAATCGTCACTCGATCACCAAATGGGTGATATCAAAATTATTAACCAGAGTCACAGGCTGCGCCTGTAACTCTGGCCAATAATTTTTTAATCACGCTCAGATAGCACGTAAAACGCGAGCATGGATCATCACATAGAGCGCGCGCTTCTGGGCATCATCCGATTCAGAACTAAATAACCAACCAATTAACGGAATGCGGGACATAAACGGAACGGAACTGTCTTCATTTGAAGCGCGATCATCAATAATTCCACCTAACAATAACGTCTGACCACTATTTAAATGCACGGTTGTATCAATCTGACGCTGATTAGTAATGATATCACTGGCACCTGTTAACGTACTGATGCTATCCGCCTTAACCTGAATATTCAGGATGACTACATCAGAAGAAGTTACAATCGGCGTAACTTCTAAAGAAACGCCCACATCATGCCGCTCAATGGTCTGAAACGGATTATTTACGCTGGCTGCTTCCCCTGTCACTTTTCCTGTTACAAAAGGCACATTCTGACCCACTGAGATATAGCCCCGCTGACCGGACATAGTCAAGATACGAGGCACGGACAATACAGAAGAAGCACTATCCTTCTGGACAGCCTTAAGAGAAAGCCCCAGTACATTCCCATTAAAAATGCCGAAAGATCCCCCCGCTGCCGATAGAACCGAAGCAAGCCGATCCGTATTCACACCTCCGGCAATCACTCCGGTCTGAGAGCCTGCCGAAAAACCGAAATCAAACGCCTTACCCTCCGTTGTTTCGAACATCAAACCTTCAATCAGCACTTGATCACGAGGTACATCAATCTCCGGTAAAACGGCATATAACTCATCATGGAGCTTTTCAGGCGCAGTCACGGCCACAATATTCGCGCCATCAAACGGCAAGGCTTTCACTCCCGCCACACGAGCAGACTTCAAATAAATATCAATCACCGGCGCCAAGTCTTTCGCCCGAACATGGTTGATTTTGTAAGTCCGTGTAACAAGCTCTACCTCTTCTTTAGACAAAAGATCGGACGATTCAGGGGAATTTCCAGCATCAATACGCTCAGAAACAGGCTGATATTTACCGACAATAGCAGGCTCGCCAGGGAAAAGATCATAGCCATTAGCCCGCAGGACAGAAACAAAGAAATCCGTCCGGTTCTCTGGCGTCACATCAGCAGAATAAACGGTAATGTCCCCCTTAACATCGGATGTGATCACAATCGCCTGCGCTGAGGCTTTTGCATACCACGCCACAAAATCTCGCAATGAAGCATTATTTAACTCAACCTGCTCTGACCACACAAATCCCGAAAAAGTGACAGAAATAAAAAATAATAAATTAACAGCCCACTTTTGCATTTTGCAGTCCTTTAGAAATCACCACATTACACACGTCAAGAAATGAAACGTCATAACCATTTCTTACCAATTCCTGAGAAGTGACTTTATTTCCTTTTGCATCTGAAAAAATTAAGTTCACCTCAAATCCATAACGGGAAGAGGAAATAATTTTAAATTCATTCAATGGGTAATCTCTGTTTTTTTTAACTTCCTTTTTTTCAGAAACTGCAACCGGAGTAACGGGCTTATCCTGATAAAAATAATTAAAAATAAAACTCAACAAAACACCAAATATTAAAATAAAAATACGTGAAAACCGTTTTAAATAAACCTTTGTTAAACGCATATAAAAATCCATATTACGCGGACAAGCATAACGCCCATGAGATAAATAAGGCGTTAAATAAGAATAAACACCCTCATCATAATTATCAGAAAACGCCTGCTTTGTATCATAAGCTGAATACAAATCACGCCCTGTGTACGTCCAGCGCTCAACTGTCATCGACTGGGGCGAATCACCATATTTCACAATCCCGACATGAATTTTGGGCAACGGCATTTTACTGCCTGTCATAAAACTATAAATACTGCCAATAAACGGGATCGTAATCTTATCCAGTCGGCGACAATACACGACATGCTCGGCAAGCGCCAAACGGGCTTGCTTGTCCATAATCGATAAATCCTGAATTAAGAAAATAATATCCCAGCCCAATTTGCGCGCATGCAAAAACCAGTCAACGACCGATTGCCGCTGTTTGTCCGACCACGAACGCGAGTTAAACCACGTCCCGCATTCATCCAGGACCAATAACCCGTTTTTGTTTTCATCATACGAATCATTCCCCCGACCAATACACTCAAGGTCAGCCAAAGCGGGTTTATCAGGAATACGCATTACCCGCGGCGACTTGGCAAACCGCCCAACCCGCGGCAGGTTCCAGACACGCAAATCCAGATTCGTTGCCACCTTACACCCTGCTACTATCTTGTCCTGGATCTTCCCCACAGCAACCAGCGTTTTCCCTGAACCCAATTTCCCTGTCACCACATAAACCGCCATTATGATTTATTCCAGTCCAGATAAGAAATCACCCGGTCTTTGACGTCAAAAATAAAGACCGCCGCTTTTAAAGAAAATATCGCATACAGACAAGGCAACGCATTAGACGGCAAAATAGAGGAAATCGCCCCGCTAATTTCAGGCGGCAAGACCGCAACCAAATCTGATAGATAAGAAACCAGTAAACTATTCAGACCAACAAGCAGCCCCAGAAAAAGACTGATAGCCAGCGCAATACGGGCAATGCCTAAAGTAAAAAACTTCGCTAAATAACCGATTAAAAAAGAAAGTAACCAGCCCAAAAACCGGATTAACGCAGGTATTCCCAGTAAAACAGGCATAATTACCCCCTATTACGCAGCAATGACGTGAACGTTTCGTAAATAGTTACGAATGTCCAGAAATAAAGAATAAAAGCAAAAATACTTTTAAACATATCCAAATATTTACACTCAATGGTAAATTCATATTCTTTGCCCGTACCAAAAACAATGGGCTTACATTCCGTCGCAGATGGTAATGACGGAAAGAAATGCATAAAATTATCAATTAAGGAAGAATTATCCCCGCTACCTATTTGGGACATATAACCTGCTGATTCCTGAAATTCATCGCCAATTTGACCGCCCCCATTAATTAATCCCGATACACTGTTAATATGATTATTAAATACATCCATCAAAGAAGAATATGATGATTCAAATTCCGAGGTCATATCCGACTTAATGCGTGATTCGTCATACTCTTCTGTCATAGCATTTTTATTCGCATTTGACATGCGATCATAATCAAAATCGCCCATGCCATCCCCCTGACCACTATGACCGGACGCACTATTACCGTTATTACCCGATGATTTATTTTCGTTGTGACCGGAAGTGTTATTTCCGCTGTGACCAAACGAATGATTGCCATTATTCCCAGAACCCTCCCTTCCTTTCAAGGCCTGCATATTCGCCCTCACTTGCAGGGTATAAGTATTCGAAGATTCATTCGAGGACTGTTTGATCAGCCGAGACTCATCACAACGTGTTGTAGCGGTATTCTCATCATAAATACACACATTACTCGGATCGTAATTCGTATGATGCACCTTTATTTCATATTCATAATCAATAAAATTAGGTTCTGAAGGGAAAATTTTCTTTTCATTCAACCGATAAGAAATTTTTTGCTCATACGTATTTAACCGAACATGATGACCGTAATCATCAGTACGATCAAACCACAAACCAATCGGCATATAACTCGATTTAATATCACTGAGTATACCGGCCAGCGCAACAACATCCGCATTATCTCCCAGAATATATCCATTCCCCCCTCCCGCTTTAGTATAAATCGCATGTTTATCATCAATACTCTCCGCAAACTCCGTCCCAGCAGGCAAAATAACCGCAGACGGATCGGGAACCGTCACAAATTTTCCCCTCTCCAACGGCATTAACTCCGCGTTCCCACCTGACACACCAGAACCCCCCCCAGAATTCCCCCCCTTACTCTTCGCCCCTGATTCATCAACCCCAACCCCGGAGCCATCTTCCTCAACGGCGCCAACGGGGGTCCAATCCCCATACCAAGATCCATCAGCAGTGCCTATGGATATCCCCGAAAGCGCATAAAGACAACCCTGAAAATTAGCGTAACGTGTATTGCCTTCCTTCCAGACATTAGTCATATTGCCCTTAAAGACAGCCTTAGATTTACATTGTGCCTGAGTCAAATTAGAGGAATAAGAAAAAAAAGGGACGATCAAGAGAGACAAAAAAATAAGCCGCATATAAACCTCTGGATCAAAAAAAGGGGCCTAAGCCCCTTAACAAGAAAAGGAATATTAAGAAGCCTTGTTAACAAACTTCTTAAACAATTTAATGCCGACCGTTGACCCCACAATTAAAACAGCCAATCCCCAAGCATAAGTCGTAAATTCTGTTGCCTGACTCGTTAATTGGTCAAAAGCCACTTTAGCCTGAGAAGCCGCCCCGCCATCAGCGGCAAACGCCCCGACAGATGCAGCTAATGCGAAAACCGCTACAGCAGACTTAACAATAAAATTTTTCACGTTGAAACCTCAGCTAACCTTTTAAAATACAAAACAGAACGGGAAATACACCATCCCAAAATAAAAGCACCAAAGAAATAAGAAATAATCATCTCTGGCCTCCGGCAATAACGCCAAGTGCAAAACAAATAACAAGCCCGGCATTAAATACCAAATTATAAATTTCGGTTAAATTACATTCCTGAATAATATTTCACTCACCATATAATCAAGTAATATTGAAATTTCCATTAATCAAATTGTTATAATCTATTCCACTAAATCTAAAAACATCTCAACGTTATACCCCACTGAGGGTTGCCCTGTTTGTTTGTCATGATATTTAAATGAACGCTCAAAACCTGAAATCCGACAAACTAATTCCGTCACTTCTGAATCAATACTGGCTAATTTTCGGCGTGACCGCACTTTAACCACAGGCGGCTTTGAGTAAGGGTCTGGTGCTGGCAATATAATTGTTGTAAAAACATAACCATCATTCGATGAGTTAATGCGGATCACTTTTCCGCTGATGACAGTATGAAATAATGGTAATTCAGACATAATTAATAATCCTATCTATTAAGCATTCGCTGCTAATTTAAAATCGTATACGTTACCCTGACGTTCGAAGACACTCACGGGTTCGACGTACCAGTCAGGGCGCTGCTGCGCAAAATCAATATTAATAACTTTATAAAACGGAATGACGTTCGTTTTATCGCCTGTCAGGTTTTGCAATTGTGATTTACTGATACCAACATCAGTTAATAAAGCCAAAGAACGCCAAAATGTTGTTCTGCTCATAGAGTTCAAAACATTAGAATAACCTTCATTCACTAACCGCCGGTAAAAACCAAATACGCGCTGTGCTTTCGAATATGATGTATTCCCTTTCGGGGTAATGGTAAAATACGTTGATTTCAATAAATCAAAAATATGTTCATCATCATAAATATTCATTTCCACACCCCGCAGCGCCATCAATAAATCATGAAAACTTTTCATCCATAAATCATAAATTAGGCTCTTGCCATCCGTTTCGTACTGTTCCTGATATAAACACAAATCCGAAAATTTAACGGGAATGTCATTGTCCCGCAAAAACCGCTTTTTTAACCGCCCTTCCAGCCGTAATAAATTATTTGAAAATTCAATTAATCGCTTATCGTTTAAAACAGTCATCTGATACTGTAATGATGCATCCTTTGGATTCTTACGCAACTTTCGCTGAATTTCTTCCGTACGTTTTGCCACCTCAGATTCTTTATGATAAATACACAGCTCACGGTGTTTTGACCCCCGGTTAAAATACACTGTCGATTCATGATCATTCGCTTTAGTCGCTTTTGTCTGACCATGACTGATATTTTTCAGGTAAGAAATAACCTGCTTACAAATGGTTTCAGACGGCAATCTCGCAGAGCAAGTGGTATGAATTTCTGACACTTCAGTATTATCAACATCCAACAAATCATACAGTTCAGGCTGTGATGCTGCCAGATTAGCCAGTAGTTCAACACCACATAACGCAATATCTACCGAGCCAAAAACATTATGTCCCTGCAATAATTTCGCCGGAGATGCTTTCAGGTTAACGCGCGGAAAAATTAAATGTGTCCCCTGATAAACCTTCATTCCCAAACTGGCAAAATGCGTTGGTAACGATTCAAAAGGATGGCTCAGTCCCTGAACGGACAAATCCCCTTTTATCTCAAACTCAACATCCCGTGCCGAAAGCCGCAACCCCGACAATTTCGCGATCTGTACCAAATCGATAGAGCCGCCCCCGTGTTCAATATCACGAGAAGTCTTGACTACATACTCGTCTTTGAAAGGAATCTGTAACTCAAGAAGATCTATCATAACAATCACTCTATGAACACCAATAGTGACTATATATAATCAACAAACCTTAGATAGTCAACAAAGTATTCATAAATGCGCTATTATTCCGTGAAACAGTTCACAGGTGAGAATTACCATGTCTATAGGTGAGAATATAAGAACAAGAAGGGAAGCACTGGGCATGACAAGGGAAGAATTAGCCGAAAAAACAGAAATATCATTTTCTCAGCTATCAAAAATAGAGAGAAATGAACAAAAAAACCCGACTATTCAATCAATTATATCAATAAGTACAGCATTGAATTGCTCTGTAGATGAACTCATCTACAACCAAAACTCAAGCGATACCAATTACTTAATCAACGTAATAAAAAAACTACCCGAAAAAGATCAAGAAACCATCAAGAAGATAACTAAAGGTATGAATCTGATAAACCAAGCAGAAAACATGCTTACAGAGAAAGATGCAAAAAGAAGTTAAGCTTTCGGTCAAAAAATCACTAGCACCGTTTCAAATTGAAACAAGAGTACATAATTAAAGAGTCATGTACTCTTTAATGTGCAAAATTTGTGCAACAATTGGCAAAAAAACAGAAGAGCTAAAAACCGAAAAAAACTGGCAGGTAATTTGGCGAATCGGACGGTTGCCGACCTTTGATAAAGAGGTTCGCATAATCGCGTTATGTGTAAATTGGTGGCGGCGGGTTGTGATTATCGCCGCTCACCAATTCAACATAACGGCATATCACATTATGCGAATCATTGATACTTTTAAAAAATACTGAGATTTTATGGCGATGCTGAAGCTCCTCTCTTGTAACCAAGAGAGGAATAATTTAATCGGCGTGGGAGCGATTGTATAGAGCACATAGCATGTGATAGTTGCCTCTCTGCTAATGGAAACCAACCACTCAGAACGAAACCATATCTGCCGGATTAAGCGTGCTTATTACTCCCAGAGCGCCTTTAATCAATGGGATAGCCACCGGAGAGAGATAGGAGCCTAACGGAATCCTCGTGTGATCAATGCAGGTAAGCATAGCAAAGTCGTGATTGCGTCCGATGAGATCGTCGCTGATGGCTTTGCCAATGCGTACCGTCTGCGCCACTCCATGTCCGCTCCAACCATGCACCATATACACAGGGATGCTGTCACCGCTTTTGCGGGCATCGGTGGCACCGTTCAGTGTCAAATCGCTGATCCCACCCCAGGAGTATTCCAGTTCAGGTTTTTCCAGATGCGGGAATACGGTTCTGATACGATCAAGCAAGTAGTTGTTCACATCACGCGGTGACCAGGAGTTGCCAGTGCCCTGTCCACCGAATAGCAGACGGTTGTCACGCACCGCGCGATAATAGTCTATCTGTAACTGTGTATCGTAGACCGGAAGATCTGACGGAATCAGCTCTTTGATATCCACCGGCAACGGCGAGGTTACTGCTACATAGGTGAAAAAAGGCACTGTAGTAGAAGGGCCGGAAATAAACTCATCGGTGGAGCCATGTACCCCCAGTACCACAGCTTTACTCGCTCTGATAACTCCCCGCTCAGTTTCTATGACCGTGCTGCTGGCATCCTGTCTAATGCCTTTCACTTTTGTACTGTCATAGACTCGTCCACCCAATCTGACAAAGCCATAAACTAAGCCTCGCAGCAGCGCCAGAGGCTGAACCTGTCCGCCGATGCTGTCGATATTGGCACCATGATAGATACTCGAACACACATACTCTTCCTGTAATTCGTGTGGCCCAATAACCTTCACTGCCCTATCTCCCAGTTGGCGCCGGGCATCAACATTAGCAACCAATGGCCCCATATGACCTGGATGTATTGCTGCAGTAATATGACCATATTTGCGGTCACATTCAAAGCCGTAACGCTCGCGGAGCTCATCTACAAGAGCCATCGCTTCAATCGATGCAAAACGCCATAAACGTTTGGCCTCATCAGGTGAAAATTTTTCCAGTATGGTTTCAGCTTCCCAACGGGCAATTCCGGGGGTCATCTGTCCCCCATTACGGCCAGAGGCTCCCGAACCAATGTTATCCTTTTCAACCAGAATCACATCCACGCCAGCTTCAGCAAGATGCAGTGCAGTGGAAGCTCCCAGCAACCCGCCGCCAATAACTACTACCTCACAGCTTTGGTCTCTGGAAAAGCTTCCAAAAGCTGGCCAATCGACCAAGGAGGCCTCATAGTAGTTGGCGGGCATGGCGTTGGTAGTCATGTCTCTATGCCAGTTCCAGATGCGCGGATCCAAGCCCAACCGGCTGGTTCTGTACTGTGCATCCTGCAACAGAATCGGCTGGAATGGGTTAATATTGATGGCCTGAGCGAGCAGAGATGTAGTGGGAAATATGGATGAAAGTACTCCCGCTCCTGTGAAGGTTGCGGCAGTAGAGATAAAATCTCTTCTGTTCATTGCCATTTCAGCACTCCTTTATGATCGGAAATTATCCGTTAGCCTGGCCTGGGGTATTTTTCCTGTGAGTGAATCCGATTATTTATTGCTGCCCGCCCGTCCTTTCCGAGCGGCGAGAATCAGTAAAATAATAGTGCCGACAAACGGGATAAGATGTAACAGTAGCCACCAGGCGCTACAATTGATATCGTGCAGGCGGCGGGCATTTACCGCCAATGCTGGCAAAAATGTGATCAGTAAATAGATAGCACTAAACCACCCCATATAAATTTCGGGGTTGGCAACAGCAAACAACCTTTCCAGGAAAGAAATGATGAGAACAACAAGGATCTGAAACAGAAAGAAATACCAGAACTCCTTACGCTGAGCCCGCCCCCTGAAATAGGTATAATTCTTTAATACATTTAAATACCAGTGCATTGTTCCCCTCTCTTATGAACCAGCTCAGGTTCCTCCCTGCCGCTACGTGCATATTACTTTCCCTCTTTATAATTCAAATCGAGCAACACAGATTTCAGGATATTGAGCGCCTCGTCAAAAACATCATCCTGTATGGTCAGCGGTGGAAGGAAACGAATTACGTTGCCATGTACACCACACGTCAACAGAATCAAGCCATGCTCTAACGCTTTTTGGCGCACCGCGTTGGTAAAATCGGCATCAGGTTCCTGACTATCCGCACGATTAAATTCCACCGCAATCATTAGCCCAAGTCCACGCACATCAGCGATCTGTGGGACATGCGGTCGCAGTTTATACAGATCTTGTTTTAGCCGCTCTCCCAGCTGCGTTGCACGCTCAGCCAGCTTTTCTTCTTCGATCACATCCAGCACCGCATGGCCAGCTGCAATCGCCACTGGGTTACCTCCATAGGTTCCCCCCAACCCCCCTGGCACTACAGCGTCCATCAACTCTGATCGCCCCGTTACAGCCGCCAGCGGAAATCCCCCCGCCAGACCTTTTGCCATTGTGGTCAGATCGGCCGCAACCTCATGATGTTCCATAGCAAACAGTTTTCCTGTACGCGCGAAACCAGTCTGAATTTCATCGGCAATGAGTACAATACCGTAGCGATCGGCAATTTCGCGTAGGGATTTGAGTAGTTCGGGAGGCGCAGGATAAAATCCACCTTCGCCTTGTACTGGCTCGATAATAATGGCAGCAACGCGCGTGGGTTCAATATCGGTTTTGAAGAGATTCTCCAGCGCGTTCAGTGTCTGTTCTACACTGATACCGTGTAGCCCTACCGGAAACGGGACACGGTAAACATCGCTAACCAGCGGGCCAAACCCCATTTTGTACGGTGCCACTTTGCCGGTTAATGACATACCGAGGAAGGTACGACCATGAAAAGCGCCGCTGAAAGCCACTATGCCATTACGTCCGGTAGCGGCACGCGCGATCTTCACGGCATTTTCTACTGCCTCAGCCCCGGTGGTAACAAAAACGGTCTTTTTAACAAAATTACCCGGCACCAGACGGTTCAGTCGTTCGGCTAGCGTTACATAATTTTCGTAAGGCACTACTTGATGACAGGTGTGGGTAAACTGTTCCAACTGCTCTCTGGCTGCGGCAATGACGCGCGGATGACGATGGCCAGTATTTACTACGGCGATACCGGCTGCAAAATCAATATAGCGTTGTCCTTGGGAATCCCAGATTTCAGCATTTTCCGCACGTTCAACATAGATTTGTGTGGTCACGCCTACGCCTTTTGCGATAGCCGCTTTACGCCTTTTAGTTAACATAGATTCAGTCATAAGGAAAAACTCCTGAGTAATCTTAATAAGTGAGCTTCAGCTGACAAACGCCCTGTGTGATGACGGTAGGATCACCAGGCGCAGTGAAGGCGTTTCACCATCGACCGCTCGGTTAACGTCTTGGTTCTTCAATAATGAACCAGAACGTACTCCTGGCACGGTTGAAGTCACGACCCGCGCATCGTCATTAATAATTAATGCTGGCTTACCGATAGCTCCCAGAACCGGCAGAAGTAACCGATCCAGCGTCGAGACCAGAATATCGACTGCCGTGACACCGGCAAACTCCTCATCGATAAGCACCGGATGGGCTATCGTAATCGTGTAGGCGCCATTGCAGACATAATCCACATAGGGGCCGTCGATGACGGGAAGGTGACGACTGGCTGGTTGCCGGAACCACTCAAACAATCGGAAATCCAGACGCCTGCGCTGCTCTTGATTGTGTTCCAGCTGCGCATACTGAATGATATTCCCTTCCTGACGCCACCATTCCAGCGTCCAGTAACCATTCTCCTCCTTAACCGTCTTTGGTAGCGCATAACTGGCAAATCCCGCCCCGTTACACCAAACGTGATTACGCCGTAGTACATCTTGGATATGTTTTTGCAATGCGTCGCGCTGCTCCTGCTCCAAACGAACGCCTTCCGTACGATATAACGGCAGCTCTAATAAAATACGCGCTGTCTTATCCGCTAAAGTTGTAGTGGCCCGCTGCGCCGCGACCAAGATATCGTCCAGGATATCCCTGGCTCGTTCTACGTATATGTTGTTGTACATATGCCCCCCCTTCCAGGGATAAATGCAGCCACATTACTCGCGATCAGATCTCTGTAAGAATGACGCATCAGTATCCATACGCAATTTGCATTCAAGCAGGTGGTCAGTAATTCGGGTAATCATCTTCTGTGCCAGCTGGTAACAGGCGAGGCCATCCCCCTTATACAAAGGGGCTAAGAGTGTATGCCAGGCGGCAGCAACCTCGCTGTGAATACCAGTCTCTCGATACAGAAGCACCATCAAAGGAGCCCATTCAGCCTGTATCTCCAGCTCTTGATTGGCAAGCCTAGCCGACTGTGCCTGGGATGCCAGGGTTAACAAACAGCGCATATCTGTCTGTATACGGACATCCGGCTGCGTCGCGATTGCAAAGCTGTCGATTAGTTGTCCAAGCTTTCTCAGTTCACCCGGCGTTGAACGTTGAGCGGCAAGCCTCGCACTGTGGCCAATCACTGCACAGTGAAACTCGCTGAAATCCGCCAGTTCACCTGAAGCCATCAACCGCAACGGGTGATATTTCCGCATTGTTTCAACGGAAACCCGGCATACAAAACTACCGCCATGACGTCCGCGCCGAGTATCAATCAACTGCCTGGCACGTAGCGTGTTCAGGGCATCACGAACAGTTACCGGAGACACACCCAGCCGCCGCGACAACTCGTTTTCGTTAGGCAACTGCTCATCAGTTTGTAATATCCCGGATATGATCGCGTTACTTAAACGTTCCACAACCTGTTCGGTTCTGGTGGCCTGATCGAGTGGTGCGTAGACGATAGAATATGCCGTCATTCTCTAACTCCTGATTGAAATAACCCAGAATTTCAGCATGTCTGCAAACAACGCTAAAAAATACCGTGGCGGTGTAGCGCTTGCGCATCCTCCGGTACTGGTGTGATAGCATCCCAAAGTTCAGCCACTTTGCCGTTCTCGACACGCCATAGCTCAAAATAACTGTGACGTGCTCCGGCAATACTCCCCTCTGAGTGGGTCAGAACAAACTGCCCGTCGGCTACTGTGTGGTGGATTTTTGCATAATGTAGGCCCCGCCCTTCATCTTTAAGTTGTTTAAGAAATGCAATGACCGCAGCTGTACCATCGGGAATATCGGGGCTGTGCTGGCGAAACTCTTTACCATTGGTGTAATTTCCAAACTCATCATAGTGCCCTTCGATCAGGGACCGTGTGAAAAAATTAACCACCAGTTCGCGATTTTTCTCTCGGTCACGACTATGGCCTGTTTCAGTTGGGCCATCCAACTGAGTTCGGCCACTGGCGTTGGGCGCGGACTGCGGTACTAATCCATCCCAATGTTCCACGATTAAGCCATCGGCAATCCGGTAAAGATCGAAACCGACCAACGGTTGATCGTCTAAACCCGTGAAACGACCGTGGATAGCAACCAAATCACCGTCTTGTAGTACGCGAAATGTTTCATGATGCAGTTCAGGATGTGATTGGACCAGCTCACGCAGTCCGGTAAGTCCGTCTTTGATTAGTGGAGAATGTTCAATGAAATTCGGTGCAAAATAACGCTCAAGTGCCCTCACATCACGGCCAGTAAAGAGCTCATGGTGCGCACGTGATACCAGGTCGCGCAAAGATCTATTTTGATTCATTGTGGGTATCCTTGTATCAATCATTGGAACTCATCACGTGTTTGATACGTGTGTATTCATCGAAGCCATAAGCCGACAAATCTTTACCGTATCCAGAATTCTTGAAGCCACCATGTGGTGCTTCTGCCGTAAGAGGAATATGGGTGTTAATCCAGACAGTTCCAAAATCAAGCTCACGAGACAGGCGTAACGCGCGGCCATGGTCGCGGGTCCAGACACTGGAGGCCAATCCGTATTTTACATCGTTAGCTTTCTCGATAGCTTCCTGTTCTGTGAGGAACTTCTGCACTGTGATAACAGGGCCAAAAATCTCAGTCTGAATCACTTCATCGTATTGCTCCAGACCAGTAATCACCGTAGGTTCAAAATAATATCCCGAACGATTGGCCTGACGGCCTCCTGTTTCGATACGGGCATGGGCGGGCAGACGTGCAATGAACCCTTTGACCTGCTCCAGCTGACGAATATTATTAAGCGGTCCATACAGCGCCTCTTTATCTTCTGGATCGCCAAAACGGGTGGCTTTAGCTGCCGCCACCAATTTAGTGACGAAGATATCGTGAACAGATTCATGCACCAGCACACGTGAAGCCGCCGTGCAGTCCTGACCAGCGTTGAAGTACCCTGCGGTAACGATGGTATCCACTGCTTTGTCAATATCCGCATCAGAAAAAATAACCACCGGCGCTTTGCCACCCAGTTCCAGATGCGCTCTGGTGAGATTAGCCGCCGCCGAAGAGGCAACCTGAAAACCTGCACGTGTGGAACCAGTGATAGAAACCATAGCAGGCGTTTTGTGTGAAACGACCAGGGCACCCGCGCTCGCATTACCCAATACCACGTTGAAGGCGCCAGCAGGGAAAAACGGAGCGGACAGTTCAGCCAGTAACAGAGTACTCTCCGGTGTGGTATCACTTGGTTTAAGTACCACGGTATTTCCTGCTGCCAGAGCAGGTGCTATCTTCCACACTGCCATCATCAACGGATAGTTCCATGGGGTAACCTGCCCCACCACGCCCAGCGGTTCACGCCGGACACTAGTAGTCATATCAGGGAGATATTCAGCTGTAGCCTTGCCTTCCAAAAAACGGGCTGCACCGGCGAAGAAGCGGATATGATCCACAGATGTCGCAACCTCCTCGGAGGCAATCAGGTGCTTAAGCTGCCCTGTATTGCGGCTTTGTAATTCAATCAGACGTTCAGCATTTTTTTCTATCGTATCAGCCAGCGCTAACAGCGCCCGCTGACGTGCCGAGGGTGTTCTACGTCCCCATACTTTAAATGCCTCTTTAGCCGATGCATAAGCATCATCAACATCCGCCGCGGTCGCGTTAGGAGAACGTGCATAAGATTCACCAGTGACCGGGCTCACCAGATCAAAATATTCGGAACCTTTAGTCTCAATATACTGACCATTAATGAAATGCCTTAGCGTTGGTATCAGCATGGTTACTTCCTCTCCTTATGGATTAAATGGATAAAATATAACCTATGATTTAATATATTTAACGGTTGCATTTTAGTCAAATTTGTAGCAAAAATGTAAAAACAGGAGTAAAGTTAGATACATACATGTAACTTTAAGTATTCTCGTCAGGAAAGAATATTCAAATCTGTGAGAAAGATCGAAAATTTCATATTTTATGAGCTGGATAAATAGGAAGTTTATGTAATTTCAATTGACTATAAAATTTAGGATCGTTGCCGTATATTTTTTCGGTATTATTTTAAATTTATGCATATATTTGCGAAACATCTGCATTATTACGCAAATAATTCCTTGGTATAAAAGCAGTAATGAAATTTTTCCTAACTTGTTCTTCTAATTTTGAGGCGTGATTTAAAATACCTCACATTTCTTTTATGTTGACTTTAAAGTTATATCAGTTCATAAAAATCCCCTTACTCTAAGTATTAAAATGGATTAAAAATCGACCTATAAACTTCACTTTCTTCAGTTTTAATGAAATTTTCTGCCATATTTGTGATAAATATCACTGACAGATATATATAATACACTACCTTACTACCCATAATTTATATCATCAATATATTTATATTTAGTTGGCTATATATATCATTCTAGTTAACTTAGGTGAAATGTTGTTTATTGACAAACAAAAAATAAACATACCCATAAAAAAAATAAAATTGAATCATTAATATTAGTCTGTAACATATCTCGCTGTAACTGTTTGTATCATGTTGTTTTTTCTCTGTTTCATGTTCTAGTTGATGAACATTTTTAGAGGTAATAATGAGTAACAAAATGAACGAAGCCATTAAATCTATATTTAATGGACTCCCTGATCTTCCACCTGAAACTTATTTTCAGGAAGGTTTTTTCAGGGATCCAGCGAGAACAATCAATACGGATGATAGATATTTTTTATCTCCTGCTGATGGGTTCGTTATCTATAGCGGAATAATAAACCCAGATGAAGCGATCACCGAAGTAAAAGGAAAAAAATATAGCATTCAGGATATCATAAGAGATAAATATTATGATAAACGTTCGCTTGTCATTGGTATCTTTATGACATGTTATGACGTGCATATTAATAGAGTTCCTTACGATGGCATCCTGAGTTACGCGGAACATGAACCTCTGGAAACCAACAATCTACCAATGATTGATGTAGAGAGTAATATTTTTTATAAAGAGAACATTGAATTAATTTATGACGACTATTTATATCTGAACCAACGAGTCGTCAATAAAGTCTACTCGCCTGGCATTAATCGAGAATACTATATGGTTCAAGTCGGTGATTATGATGTTGATACGATAACACCGTTCCATATACAACAAAATACTCCTGTATATCAGGGTGATAGATTTTCAATGATTCGGTATGGTTCACAAGTCGACTTGGTGATCCCTGTCACTGATGATGATGAATTAACTTCATTGGTAACTGAAAAGGAACATGTCACTGGTGGTATAACTAAGTTAGTTAGAATCAACGATAACTCTCTATAAACAAATAATATAAACTAAAATTGAGGTTTTAAGATGTTAAAGAATTCTTCCAGTATCATTTCTGACCTGAAAATGCCAGTTTTTTTATTAGCTCCTCCATTTTCATTAAATACCAATGTAAGAAATAATATTTGGATGGAGGAACTGGATGAATCCGCCATCAACGTTAACAGCAAAGTGGCTTTAAGACAGTTCTATAAGCTATATAGCTTTATGTCATCACAATCGTTGGTCTATTTACTGCCATCTGATACTCATCAGGAGCTACAAGATCAAGTATATGTTGCTAACTTGGGAATTATTATTGGAGATGAAGATCCAACTGCAATAGTTGCCAATTTTGCATCAGAAATCAGAAGATCAGAAACACCTATTGGGGTAAGTTTCTTTGAATCATTGGGCTATAAAACTGAAGTTGCTCCCTACTATTTTGAAGGTGAAGCGGAGTTAAAACACTTGCATGATAATGTACTGATCGGCGGTTATGGAATAAGAAGTGATATTAAAACTTATGACTGGATGGAAGAAAAATTCGGTCTCAAAATCGTGAAAGTGGAAGAAAGAGATCCTTATCTTTACCATTTGGATTGCAGCATATTCCCACTGGATAAAGAAAATACGCTCGTTTATACCGGCGGATTCAACAGCGATGAGCTGAAAGAACTGGAAAAAGTAACCAACATTATCAGTATCAATAAAGATATTGCGTACAGTGGGATTTGTAACTCTGTCAGAGTCAATCAACATATTCTCTGTTCATCTAATATTAATGACCTGAAAGCAGGTACAGAGGAGTATATCTATGAAATGAACAAAAACCATGAGCTGGAAAAAATTTGCTCTAAATTGGCATTAACGCCAAAACTTTTCAATTTATCTGAATATATGAAGAGCGGCGCCCTGCTTTCCTGCATGGTTATGCATTTAAATAGATATTCTTATAAAATACAGGTAATCTAAAAATTGCGATAAATCATTCAATAATATTGATCACATAATTCCACTCAAAATTATTGAGTTGTTAGTTGCAATATAAATTGTATTTTATTGTCATAGGATAAATGTATTCCAAGGATGGAGTTAGTCGCTTTTTGGTAGGATGGTAAGTTTTAACATGTTGTCTATACTAGTTAGATTGATAACTTAACAGTGATCAGTATATGAAATATATTATATTCCTTTATTCTTTTATACGTAAACAAAAAACAGCATTGGTGCTGGCTATTGTTTTTACAGTAGTGGCTGCTTTAGCGGAGGTTTTATTTCCATTTCTGGTTCAGGAATTAGTCAATACTTTATTGAAGGATAAGCTAATTCTTTCTTTCTCATTTAATGAATTAATTGCTTCTCTAATCGCAGTATCGTTATTGATTGTCATCAGCCACGCTATTATCATTTGGATGCAAACAATTAATGCATCAGAACTGAGTTATAATATGAGGAAATCGCTAGTCGATTCTTTCCTCTCTTTTCCCTATCATATCACCAGAAAATTTCATTCAGCGAATCTGGCATTTAGAATAAAAAATGATACTTATCTTGTGTCAGATAGAGTTAGAGATTTATATAGCGAATTTCTCTATGATACGTTATCAATCATCGGCCCATTTATTGCCATGGCCCTGATTGATATTAAATTGGCTATTTTGGCATTTATGATGGTTTGTCTGACTACTCTAATCAGCAAGCCAATCACTAACCGAGTGGCTGTTTATGAAAGAATTCTGCAAATTTATAACTCACGATTAACTGGCGTCATCCAAGAATCTCTTTCTTGGATCAAATCTGTCAAGATTTTCAATTCTGAAGAGTCGGAGAAAAAGAGAATTAATGATGCTAATACTAAAGTGAAAAATGTTGAGAAGATCACCGGGCTGTTTATGTCTCTATCTATTCCTCTTGGCTTTTTTGCACAGTTAGCATCGACAATTGCCGTACTTTGGTATGGTGGTTTGCTATTGATGGATGGAACGATCAACCCTGGTAACTTTGTTGCTGCATTTACCTATGAACAATTAATGTCTGATTCCATTAAGAGATACAGCAATCATTTAAATAAATTTGCTTCACTCAAATCGTTGTTGGACAGGGTGTTAGAATTGTTGGGAGCTTATCAGCCAAACAATCGCAAACAGAGCCAACCAGTGGAGAATTATAATGCTAATGCTATTGATATCAACGTCAAGAAATTCTCCTATAACGACAGAGAGACTTTGTTCAAAGATATGAATATCTCTATACAAAAAGGAGAACGAGTTCTTATCGTCGGTGATAACGGTCAAGGTAAAAGTACAATATTTGATATCGTGACTGGTTTGACACCATTAAGCGAAGGCTATGTTTCAATTTTTGGTGAAGTTCTCGATAATCCCGATTCTCAGCGTTGGTTACAAAAATTTGGTGTGATGTCACAACAGACTCAGATTATAAAAGGCACGTTATACGATAATCTGCACATTGCCAATACAGAATCAACCAAGGAAGAGATGATTTCAGCGTTGATTAAAGCCGGTGGTAATGAACTGTTGGGCAAATTGAAGGATGGCTTGGATTCATATATTGACGAAAAAGGTTCTTCTTTGTCGGGCGGTGAAAGGCAGGTGATTGGGTTAGCGCGTTTGTATCTTAAGACGCCAGAAATATTGCTATTTGATGAACCGACTACCTATTTGGACAATAGTAAAATAAATAGCTTTGCTGAATCATTGAACAATATCGTTCGTGGTAAAACTGTGCTCATGATAAGCCATGATCCGCGTGTATTTAGACTGGCTGAGCGAGTAATCCGAATCGACAAAGGGAAAATTGCATTTGATGGCTCTCTACAGGAATATATGGGACAGGCAAGAGCAAACTAATTACTGACCTTTCCAGGCCCGCATTTAGCGGGCCATTATGTTTATCTTAAGATATTCATTCAAAGTAAATTCCCCGATTTCAATTCTAAAACTTTCAAATCACAGCTAAATAATTATTTAAAAAACAATCAATTGGCAATAAAGCCATAATTTCACCTTGACTAATGAGAAACAACTTTTTCTACTAATATGGACATTACGATAATAAATTGCAGATAAGAGGATAGTTATGATTGTTTTTGTGACAGGAGCAACTTCTGGTTTCGGTGAGGCAATTGCAAGAAAATTTATCAAACATGGCTCCATCGTCATTGCAACAGGACGCCGTAAGGATAGATTAGATCAATTGAAAAATGAATTGGGTGAGAACTTCCACCCCATCCAACTTGATGTGAGAAATCGCACTGCAATCGAGCAGACAGTTCAACAACTACCAGATGGCCTACGTAATGTAGATGTTCTTGTGAATAATGCAGGGCTTGCGTTAGGGTTAGAACCCGCTCACCAAGCTAACCCTGATGACTGGGAAACAATGATTGATACTAATACGAAAGGATTAGTGAATATGACGCGGGCTTTGTTGCCTAATATGGTACAAACCAATCATGGACACATTATTAATATTGGTTCCACCGCAGCAAATTGGCCTTATGCTGGCGGTAACGTATATGGTGCTACTAAAGCCTTTGTCAAACAATTTAGTTTAGGGTTGAGAGCTGACTTACATGGAAAGAATATCCGAGTCACCGATATTGAACCTGGTCTGGTTGAAGGAACTGAATTTTCTCATGTTCGTTTTAAAGGCAATCAGGAAAAAGTTGATAAAACTTATGCAGGCGCTGATGCATTGATGGTGGAAGATATTGCAGAAGCGGTATTTTGGGTTGCTAACCTGCCTCCTCGCGTCAATATTAATACATTGGAAATGATGCCAGTTTGTCAGTCATTCGCGGGTTTAACCGTATACAGGGACTAATAATTTTTTAGCAGTTTCGTTAAATGGCTTAGTCTTATAGTTTAAGTAACGTAGTAAAAGAGGTTCAAAAATGAACGTTCGTTCTTTGATTGTTAAAAGTGTTTCTGCTATTGCTCTGGTATTCTCTTTCTTTTGGCAGACGTCCGCATTCTCTACGCCATGTGCATCAGAAAGTACGTGTGTAACCATCAATGGCGGAGAAACTTCCTTAAGCAAAGAAATGGCTCGTCAAAGCAAAGAAGAATGGAATGAACAGAGAAGATTGCGCCATAAAGCGGACAAACGTAAAGAAAAAGAGTTTGATAAGTATGAAGTTGAAGCTGATAATCGTGAAGCCTGTTTAAAAAGTGTCGATATTAATGCTTATTGGGAACCGAGCACAAAACGTTGTCTGGATATCAATACAGGTCGCCCGATTAAACCTTAATAAAATCAACACCGACATCAAGATAAGGAGATGATGGTGAAAAAGATCCTACTGACCGGAGCGTTGTTTTTTGCGCTTTCTTCCTTTACAGTGCAAGCTTCACAAAAGATAACATGTGAAAACTTGAAAGAAGAGATTGCGCAGAAAATCATTAAAAATGGTGTTTCAACAACGGATTTTAGACTTGACTTAGTTCCTAGTGATCAAGTTACTGAAAACAATACGACAAATGGAAAAGTTGTTGGTCATTGTGATTATGGCAAACAAAAAATAGTCTATGTCCGTCTTTCTCATGATAAGAAAGGCCAAGAGTAATATTCTTTCTGACTTTTGGAAAAGGGAGCGTAATCTGCTCCCTTTTTATTTCTCTTTTTAATCATCACATGCCAATATCGCAGAAACATCCAGATAGCAAGATAAGTCGCGTTCTTCTGGCCTTAAAAGATAAGGTATTTCTCCTAACTGTGGAGCTGGTATGTGACGCCGTAACCTTTCCAATACCTTGGCGTAGTGTGCTAGTCCTGGATTGATGCGATTAGCAATCCAGCCAATCAGAGGTATACCATCATTCACGATGGATTGCGCCGTGAGAATAGCATGGTTAACACAACCTGCCTGAATGCCAACTACCAAAATGACGGGAAGTTTTTCTTGCACTACCCAATCAGAATAAAACGTTTCATCTTCCAGCAATACACGCCAACCACCGTTACCTTCAATGATGACACGATCTGCTTTACAGCCTAAATTTCTTAGACCTTTTGTCATTTGAGTAAAATCAGCACGATTTTCTTCTTCATAATTGTTTTCCCAAACAACAGGATTGATTTCTTCATAATCCACTTGTACCGGTGAAGATTTATGTATGACTAAAGCATCACGATTACGTATTCCCTCCGGAGTTTCATGTTTTTCTGTCGCAATAGGTTTATATCCTACTGCGGTTGCTCCTTCACGATTAAAGACTTGCAATAATGCGCGGGTAACAACCGTTTTACCAATGTTGGTATCCGTGCCTGTAACAAATAAGCGTGTTAACATAAATTCATTTTTCCGTAATAACAGAATAGATTGACCGGTTACTTACTCTCTTTAACGAGCAAGATTAGAGTGTAGGGGATGTGTTTAAGATAGGGGTTGCGTTAGCGCAATGTTTTGCGTGATGGGTGTTATCCTTGCATGAGCTCGAGCAGTAATTCACCGTTATACAATGCTTGTTTAATTAAGGCTGCCGCAGGTAATGTGCCTGTATTGTCAAATTGGGTAGCCACAATATCAACTTGTTGGCTATAGCCGGGAAGTGAACGCTGTACTATCTGTTGTTGAATGGCAGGATAGAGAATATGTTTAACGCTGTTCAGCGGCGAACCAATTAAGATCCTTTCGGGGTTAAAGATATTGACCATAATCGCCATGATGCGCCCGATTCGTTCTCCAGCATCACAAATAATTTCTGTTACCCGTGGATCACCATCGATAGCTGCCTGACAAAGTGAATCAATTGTCAAGGCGTCAGATTGCTTTTCCGTCTGGGAGTGAAATTTATACAAAATTTTTTTGATACCCACCACTGTTTCAAGACAGCCGATATTACCACAGTAACAATGTTCGCCATTGGGTTCGATTTGAATGTGCCCAATTTCTACGACACTATGATTTCCTGCATGGAGCATTTGCCCCGCTGTCATAATTCCAGCGCCAACATTGTCATCTATAACAATCTGAATAAGATTCTGATAGTTTTTCCCTGCCCCATATAAAGATTCTGCGATTGTCCATGCGGCTATACCATGTTGCAGAAAAATGGGCAGTCCTGTGCGTTGGTGTAAAAACTTTCCCAGAGGAAGATCGTGGATATCGTAATATGGTGAACTATGGATAACTCCATTAACCGGATCTACTATCGCATTGATAGTAATACTGATTGCTGTTAACCGTTCCAGGGCAGATTGATGACACAAAAAGAAGTTATCAATTTCATTAACAATACAATCTAAGAAAGAGTAATTCAGAGACACAGAGAATGTTGATTGCTTTTCAACGACGAGATTACCGCTCAAGTCACGAAGCCCAATGACAATACGCCCTTCGTCAATGCGAATACATAAAAATTGCCACCCTTTACTATCTACTTTCAACCCAACAGCAGGACGTCCTCTAAAACCGAGGTCAGGAAATTCAGTTTCTTTCACTAAATGTGCATCAATGAGTTCCCGTGTGATTTTAGTAATACTGGCTGGTGCCAATTGAGCTTTTTTGGAAAGAGCGATACGCGAGATAGGCCCATATTGATCAATTAACCGATAAACCAACCCAATGTTGGTCTGTCTGATTTGGTCAATATGACTTGGTTGAACATCAACACTCACCTTGCCTCCTGCATTTAATTCACGCTGCTAAAAAATTAATAATGACGATTATGTCTCTGTTTAAATGAGAAGATATCCGTTTAAGGTAGAAATGTGATCTTTCACACGAACTTATCTTGATTATTACTTTTGATGAACAATTTTAGCTATTAGCTTCATCCACAATGTTTGAAATCAGGAGCTGAGTTAACCGATCTGCCGCAGCGCTGTTATTGTAATTTTTATGTTTAACCAGCCAAACTTCGGAGTAAGCAGGATTATTTGCTAAAGGCAGATATTGAACTCCATCCAGTTTCATTCGGGTAAACGATTCTGTAATAATGCTTACTCCTAATCCCGCAGCAACTAATCCTAATATTGTCATGGCTTCCCCTGCTTCCTGAGAAATCGTCGGAACCACTCCTACATTAGCCAATAAGGAAATAATTTCATCATACAGTGCTGTCCCTACATCACGTTCAAAAAACACCAGTGGGTAATCAGATAGTATTTCCAAATCCACACCTTCATTAGCGTATTTCAACAAAGGATGATCATCATATACGGCCAACATAAAACGCTCGCGGAAAAGTAACTGATGTTCCAGATTATCGGGCAATGACGTATTGCGCATAATCCCTATATCAATTCTGCCTGTCTGCAAAGGCGCTATTTGCTGTTTAGTATTCATTTGATGCATATGGATGGCGACATCAGGATAACGTTCTCGGAATTGACGTAAACTCAGTGTTACTTTTTGCATAAAAGGTGTGATGGATGTAAAGCCAATAGATATCTCCCCTAACTCCCCTTGCTGCATTCTGGCAGCTTTGGTTGCTGCAGCATCAACTTGGGAAATGATTTGATATGCTTCCTGAAGAAACATATGTCCGGCAGGTGTTAAATTAACATTTCTGTTATTACGCACCAGTAACTGGGCATTTATATTTGCTTCCAGCGCTTGGATCTGCTGGCTTAATGGTGGTTGTGAGATATTCAATCGTTCTGCTGCTCGTCCAAAATGTAGCTCTTCTGCCACAGCAATGAAGTAACGCAAGTGTCTGAGTTCAATATTAGTAGTCATTATTTATCACCCCATTGATATTTTTAAAATATCATTTTTAATGATTAATATATTAGACAAAATATTCATGAATTCCTATCCTTGATCTACATCAAGTAATTAACGTTTGTTTTACCTAGATAAGGAAGTAGCGTGAATACAATCCAAAGCGTCAGTGAAAAATCAGCAGTCTCTGGCGTTGAAAGAGATGTTGAAAACACGATTAATCAAGGATACAAAAGTAAACAGCCTTATATTCAACGTGAAGATGCTGTATACCTGCGAGTCACTCTCTCGTTCTTTGCCGTAGGGCTGGCAACATTTGCATTACTCTATTTTGTTCAACCCATTTTGCCAATTTTGTCAGATGAATTTGACATCTCGCCGGCCAATAGTAGTTTGGCTTTATCCCTTTCCACCGGAATGTTATCCCTCGGTCTATTAATAACAGGTCCTTTATCCGATGCACTTGGCCGTAAACATGTGATGGTAGTATCACTTATTGCCGCCGCTATTTTTACTCTCCTAAGCTCTGTTGTAACAAGTTGGCACGGGATTTTGTTTATGCGCGCGCTAGTGGGTTTATCATTAAGTGGTGTTGCTGCTGTTGCGATGACTTATTTAAGTGAAGAGATCCATCCCAGTTATGTAGCCTTATCTATCGGCCTCTATATCAGTGGTAATTCAATAGGGGGAATGAGCGGACGTTTGATTACTGGTGTGATCGCTGATCACTATTCATGGCGGATTGCCGTTATCTTACTTGGTACATTTGCTTTAATCTCCGCCATTGCGTTTTGGAAGATGTTACCGGAATCCAGGCACTTTAAATCCAGCTCATTAAAACCTAAATCATTACTTATCAATTTGAAGTTACACCTCCGTGATCAAGGTCTTCCCCTGCTATTTGCCGAAGCTTTTTTACTTATGGGAAGTTTTGTCACTATGTTTAACTACATTGGTTATCGATTATTAGAAGCACCTTATCATTTAAGCCAAACTATTGTTGGTTTGCTATCTGTCGTCTACTTAACAGGAACTTACAGCGCAACTAAAGCTGGTGGATTAATAAGCAAGCATGGGAGAGGAAAAGTATTGTTATCCGCTATCAGTATGATGCTAATTGGTTGCTTAATCACCCTATTTCCCCCTATCTGGGCAGTAATACTGGGAGTGATGATATTGACAACAGGCTTCTTTGCTGCTCATGCAGTTGCTAGTGGATGGTTAGGACAGAGAGCCAAGCGCGCCAAAGCGCAAGCTTCATCACTTTATTTATTCTGTTATTACTCTGGTTCCAGTATTGCAGGAACGTTAGGTGGAGTATTCTGGTTCTATTTTGGATGGAACGGCGTTGCTGCTTTTATTTCATTATTAATGATAATTGCTATTTATTTAGGCTTAAGACTCAATAAATTACCAAAATAATAAAATATAGCTGCCGGCATAAATTTAATTTAAATTATAAATGTCGGCTTTTTTAAGCAATACATTTAAAATAATCTGAATTATTCATTGTTTATTTGATACTTGAAATATTTTTTAATAATAAGATTCAATCGGTAGCACTAAAACTTTTGTCAAATATCCATCAATAATTTCAATGCATCCTTCTTTTTTTAGAGAGAGTAAAACTCGTTGTATACAACTGCGTGAAAGTGTGCATCTTTGTTCTATATATTTAATTGCCGTAATATTTTCTCTGAATTCTGTCGGTAAGGTCATCAGGCGAGATAACAAACTACACACGACTTCCCTATTGCAATGACGGAAGAGGCTAATATCTCTGGCATATAAGAAAGATATTTTATAGGAAATTATTCTCATCCACTCTCTATAGAGGTCATACTTCTTTATGGCATTCAATGCATTAACCCGAGGAATTTGATAAAGTTTACAGCTTTCCCCTAGCTCAATGGAATAATAGGTTTCTGCTCCAGAATAGAAAGATAAACCGATAATGTAGGGTGAAAAAAGTGTAGCAATAATTAAATTGTCGTTTATTCTGCGCATATTGATATATCCTTGCTCTAATAAAAAAAACTTAGCAAATTCACTTTCTATTTTAATCACTTTTCCTTGTGTTGATAAATCAGCTGTGATCAATTCGGAGTATGGTAACAATGCATCGACCACTTTCTTAAAGGAATTTATTGGCTTAACTAATTTTTTCATATTTAACGACCTTGGTGTATTTTCAATTAATGTGTTATTGGTTTTTTATCACAATGCTAAATTATTTCGCAATAGGTGTTTTCTTTTTTAATTAACTTTGGGAGTGGTAGGTTGTGGATTTTTTTGTGGGTTGATTTTATACTAAAAGTATGTTGTAACTAAATAAAGCACCGTATGATCGTCGATGGTTGAGAACAATCATGAATAAGTATTTTTCAATAGAATCACTTACAACTTGCTTTAAAAAACAAGAAGAAAAGCTATCTGAACTGGTTGAGTTGTTAATGAGTTATAAGCTTATTGATGCACGGGTATTTGAATTACCGAAAATTGAAAAAGGTGAAGAACATGAACAAATAACCGAAATTATGGTCAATCAGCTACAGGGAAATGAAGCGCTCAATGTAGGTTTACACTTCTATCAGAAGCTATTCATACACCATAATAACCCTAATGTCAGCAGTAAAGCTGCGATCCGCCTGCCTGGCGCCTTGTGTTTTGCTGTTAACCACCAGCAATATAAAGAAGCAATGGAAGTCATTAATGAAGTAAACCAATTAAAAATAGAGTTAGAAAATATCGTTACCAAAGAATCAGGTATCAGCAAAGAACAACGATTTGAATTTGTTCATGATCATTTGCGCGGCCTTATTACCCTGAATGCCTATCGCACTATCACTCCTCTATTAAATCCTGATTCCATTAACTTTGGGTGGGCTAATAAGAACATCATTAATAAAGTCACCAAGCAACAAATTTTGGAAAAGCTGGAGAAAAGCTACAATGCGGGCAGAGCAGTCCCCCCCTACTCCAGTGATCAATGGGCAGCGTTGGTGGCATTGGAGATTACAGATATTAAAAAATTACCTGATGATGTGGTATTGAAAATCAAACGACCAGTAAAAGTACAACCTATTACTCGTGTATGGTATTCAGAAATACAAAAGCAAGTCCAATATGCTTGTCCGATTCCTGTGATTGTTTTCTACACAGAAGATAGTGAAATCAAACCTAAACTCGGCACTTTGTCCAACTACAATGCCAACGCAATTAAACATAAGTATAAGCCCAAATCGAAGCCACTTGAGTTGGTCATTTCCCGCTTACATCTCTACAAAGAAATCTGAGAAATAAAAAACCGGAGTAAATGCTCTCCGGTTTTTTTCATTTTTGCTTATATAGCAAGCATTACTTCATGCTGCCAACCATATCTTCTGGGCGAACCCACGCATCAAATTCAGCTTCAGTTAAATACCCTAACTGGAGTGCTGACTGCTTCAGCGTCAGGCCTTCTTTATGTGCTTTTTTAGCAATTTCAGCAGCCTTATCGTAACCAATATGAGTATTTAATGCCGTTACCAGCATCAGTGATTCATTCAGCAATTGGGTGATGCGATCACGATTAGGTTCAATACCAATAGCACAATGCTCATTGAAACTACGCATACCATCCGCCAGCAAACGAACGGATTGCAGGAAGTTATGGATAACCATTGGGCGGAATACGTTCAGTTCAAAGTTACCAGACGAACCACCAATGTTGATTGCCACATCGTTACCCATCACTTGGGCACATAACATGGTCATAGCTTCACACTGAGTTGGATTCACTTTGCCTGGCATGATGGAGCTGCCGGGCTCATTTTCAGGAATGGAAATCTCACCAATACCACAACGAGGGCCAGAAGCCAACCAACGAACATCGTTAGCAATCTTCATCAATGATGCAGCCAAACCTTTCAATGCACCGTGTGAGTGAACCAGCGCGTCACAAGTTGCCAGGGCTTCAAATTTATTTGGCGAAGTGACAAAAGGATGACCAGATAATTCAGCAATTTTCTGCGCAACACGGACGGCATACTCAGGATGGGTATTCAGACCAGTTCCTACTGCAGTCCCCCCCAGAGCCAGTTCACACACATGAGGAATACTCTCTTCAATATGTTTCAAGTTATGCGTCAACATGGCTGCCCAGCCGGAAATTTCCTGGCCTAAGGTCAATGGAGTGGCATCTTGTAAGTGAGTACGGCCAATTTTTACGATGCCTTTAAATGCTTCCGCTTTATCTGCTAGGGTTTTTTGAAGTACTTTTAACTCTGGTAACAAATGTTCACGTAATGCAGTAACTGCTGCAACATGCATGGCCGTTGGGAAAACGTCATTAGAGCTTTGGCTCTTGTTAACATCATCATTAGGATGGATCAGACGTTCATTGCCCCTTTTACCACCAAGGATCTCACTACCACGGTTCGCCAACACTTCATTCATGTTCATGTTGCTTTGAGTTCCCGAACCGGTCTGCCAGATAGCAAGAGGGAATTCTGTTGGGTGTTTGCCTTCTAACACCTCTTTCGCCGCAGCGATAACTGCTTCGCCACGCTCTTTAGGTAGAAGGCCCAGATCCATATTAACGCAGGCCGCTGCTTGTTTAGTCAATGCAAGGGCATCAATCAATGCAACAGGCATTTTTTCCTGAGAAATGCGGAAATGCTCCAGTGAGCGCTGAGTTTGCGCCCCCCATAATTGGTCAGCAGGTACTTCGATAGGTCCCATTGAGTCTTTTTCAATGCGAGTGGCTGCCATTTACTATCTCCTTAGCACACAGAATAATTGAATACGCCGGAACAAACTTTGCAGATAAATTAGTCGGCATTTTCTTATCATGCCATAAATTTATTATCGATAATGCGACCTAACCGTGTTTATTGTATTGTTGTCACACAAATAAGTTACTTTTTATTATAGGAAATTCCGCCATGCTGAAAATGACCAACAAAATCCAACATTATGACTGGGGAAGTAAAACCGCTCTGACGGATATTTATGGTATCGAGAACTCTGATAATCAGCCAATGGCAGAACTATGGATGGGAGCACATCCAAAATGTAGTTCACTGGTAACAGATCCTCAAACAGGTGAAACTATCGCCTTGAATACTTTGATCAACAAAGAACCAGAGAAATACCTTGGGGAAAAAGTAGCCCAGCAATTCCAGCGCTTGCCTTTCTTGTTCAAAGTATTGTGTGCAGCTCAACCACTGTCTATTCAAGTGCATCCTGATAAAACATCAGCAGAAATAGGTTTTGCCAAAGAAAATGCACAAGGAATACCGTTAGACTCAGCACAACGCAACTACAAAGATGATAATCATAAACCTGAATTGGTCTATGCGCTGACTCCGTTCAAGGCCATGAATGCTTTTAGACCCTTATCTGAGATTGCGCAATTATTGGATTATGTTTCTGCCGCACATCCAGATATTCAAACATTCCTCCAACAACCGATTGAACAAAATCTGTCGTTTCTGTTTTCACAGTTATTGAATATGCAAAACGAACAAAAGCATTTGGCGATGGCTGTTTTAAAGTCAGCATTAAACTGTCATCAGGGCGAACCGTGGGATACCATCAAAAAAATGACCTCATTCTATCCTGATGATAATGGACTGTTTGCCCCACTCTTGCTCAATGTCGTTGAACTCGAACCCGGCCAAGCGATGTTTCTATATGCCCGCACTCCCCATGCCTATCTTGATGGCGTCGCCTTGGAGGTTATGGCCAATTCTGACAATGTGTTGCGTGCCGGTTTAACCAGCAAGCATATTGATGTCCCTGAATTAATGGCTAATCTGGATTTTATTTCAAAAGCTGCCGATACTTTGCTAACCGTGCCAAGACAGGAAAAAGATGTGCTGAATTACCCTGTTCCTGTTAATGATTTTTGTTTTTCTGTTTATTCTGTTTCAGAACAACCAATCTCATTGGAAAATGATTCAGCATCGGTTCTATTTTGTGTTGAAGGGCAAGCAGTGATCAGCACTGATAAACAGCAGTTGAAATTACTCTCAGGTGAATCAATCTTCTTGCCTGCTATTGAAAAAGCCGTAACTGTTTATGGTAAGGGGAGAATAGCCAGAGTATCTAATTAATTTTATTATACTCATATGGTTATGATTATTTTTATTGGTAGTTAATCATATTTTCAGTGAATTTTGACATAAATACAAAACGCATAATACGTCCATGTATACGCGTTAAAAGGATGGGATTTCCACATGAAAAAATCGTTAGTTGCAGTAAGTGTTGTTGTTGCTCTGGGCGCTGTATGGACAGCAGCATCATGGTATACAGGTAAGAAACTTGAAGATCGTTTAGATAGCTTTATAAAACAGGCGAACACTGAACTGGTAAAATCGTTTCCTCAAAGTGGCATAGAATGGCAAGCAAAAGATTTCAAACGAGGTATTTTCAGCTCCGATGTCCGTTTAATCCTAAACATCAAGAATGGTGTAAAAAATGCCGATATTCCGCCAAATGAAGAAATCATTTTCAAATCGACAATTGATCATGGGCCATTTCCCACTGCTAACCTAAAGAGATTCAACCTGATACCCCAAATGGCCTCTGTCCACGCAGAACTTGAAAAAAATGACGCATTGAAAAAACTATTTAATATCACAAATGAAAAATCACTGTTTAATTTAGATGCTAAGGTCAGTTATAGCCGCGCGCTCTCTGCTAACATTGAGCTGATCCCTATTAATCATACGGAAACGAATGAAAATGGTGACCAACGGGTTCTGTCATTTTCAGGCGCAAAAATCAGTGCCGACGTTAATCATGATCTAAGTGAATTTTCCTTCACAGTCAAAAGTGATGAACTGTCTTTTAGTGATCCTACCAAAAAAGAGACAATTTCACTTAAAGGTATTGATTTTAAAGGCGATAATAAAAAAGGTAAATTTGATATCTATACCGGAGATCAAAGCTACAGTATTGGCGAATTCAGCATGAATGGAATTCCTAATGAGCCAAATATCGCTCTTAAGGGAATGAAAGTGACATCCAATTTAGGTGAGGATAAAGACAATCTGAACATCAAAATCGTTTATAGCATTGATGGTGTAAAGATTAAGGATATAGAGTTTGGCTCTGGTAAGTTAGCTCTGGGTATGGAAAAACTCGATGGCCAGTCTGTACGTAAATTTACCCAAGCCTATAATGATGCGGCAGAAACAGCCTTGACTACGGATAAAGTATCTTATGATACGACTTCCCTAGCGATCCTCAGTAACTTACATCTCCTTCTGAATAACAATCCACAATTCAGCATTTCTCCTTTTAGTTGGAAAAACAGCAAAGGTGAAAGTTCAGTAGATTTCAATCTTTCCTTACAAAATATTCCGGAAAATAAAAGTGCATGGCAACTTATGGGACCGGAAGAAATGGCTCGTACTCTGGTTCAGGAATTGTCCTTGCACATTAATGTACCGAAAGTCATGTTGATAGAATCTATTGCGCAGTCAGCGATGCTAGATGGTCAGGATAAAGCTGCCGCAGAAGCTCAAGCAGAACAACAAGTTAGGATAATAACTCAAGAAGGGATTAAATACAAAATCCTTACTGATAAAGACGGTATCATTGGCCTTAACTTCCTCTATGCTAATGATAAAGTCAAATTAAACGACAAAGAATCCAGCTTACATCAATTCCTGCTTGATAATGGCCTTGCAGAATAGTGCTTTCACTTTCTTGCCAGTCAACACGTTGACTGGCTTTTTTGTATATATAAAATTTGATAATAAGGATAAGAAAATGATTGACATACAGCTTCCACTGACCGATCTTCACCGTCACCTTGACGGTAATATCCGTCCTGAGACCATTTTGGATCTTGCTCGTCAACATAATATCCCACTCCCAGCTTATGAGCTGGAAGCATTACGTCCCTATGTCCAAATCATTGAAAATGAACCTAACCTTGTCAGCTTCCTGCAAAAATTGGACTGGGGTGTGACTGTACTTGCTGATTTAGAAGCTTGTCGCAGAGTCGCCGTTGAAAACGTTAAAGATGCGGTCAATGCGGGTCTTGACTACGCTGAACTGCGTTTCTCCCCTTATTACATGGCGATGAAGCACCAACTTGCCGTTGAAGGTGTCGTGGAAGCAGTAATCGATGGTATTCACTCAGCAAGCCAACAACATGATATTCAGATCCGTTTAATTGGTATCCTGAGTAGAACATTTGGGGAAAAAGCTTGCACCGAAGAACTCGCTGGACTTCTTGCCCATAAACAACATATCACCGCATTAGATCTGGCCGGTGATGAATTAGGATTCCCAGGCCATCTCTTTGAGCAACATTTTATCCGTGCGCGCGACGCGGGTTGGAATATTAGTGTACATGCCGGTGAAGCCGCAGGTGCGGAAAGCATCTGGCACGCTATTCGTGAATTGGGTGCAACGCGTATTGGTCACGGTGTCAAAGCAATCACTGATCCAGCCCTAATGGATTATTTAGCTGAGCATGGCATCGGTATTGAATCCTGCCTGACATCAAACCTGCAAACCAGCACAGTCAGTTCCTTACAAGCTCACCCACTGAAACAATTCCTTGAGCATGGGATTTTGGCATCAATCAATACAGATGATCCGGCAGTAGAAGGTATTGAAATTCGTCATGAGTATAACGTTGCTGCGCCAGCAGCGGGGCTGTCTCCAGCGCAGATCCGACAGGCGCAGATTAATGGATTGGCAACAGCATTCCTTAGTGAAGCGGAAAAACAAGCGCTGAAAGAAAAAGTCGCCAACCGCTAAGAAACATTATTTATTCTAAATTGTTCCAAGGGCAGAAAACTACTCTGCCTTTTTTGTTTTTAGGCGCTGCGCATAACGCTGAGCGAGGACAGCACAAACCATCAGTTGGATCTGGTGGAAAATCATCAGCGGTAACAGCATCACACCTACCATTGGCGCGGGAAATAATACATTGGCCATTGGCACGCCATTCGCCAGACTCTTCTTCGAACCACAAAACACAATCGTGATTTCGTCATCTTTATCAAAACCCAGCAAACGCGAGCTATATACATTAATTATTAATATAATAGCTAATAAAACACAGCAGACGATCCCAATCATGAAAAGTGAATAAGCATCGATTTTATGCCAGATACCTTCCACCACCGCCTCACTAAATGCAACATAAACCACCAGCAAGATAGAAGAACGATCCGTCATGTTGACCAATTTTTTATGTTTCTCCACCCAACGGGCAATCAGAGGACGTGATAAGTGTCCAACCATAAAAGGCACCATCAGCTGCAAGATAATATCTTTTATCGCCTTCCAGGTATCAGTTTGAGCACCTCCCTCATGAGTTTGGATCAAAAAACCAACCAATAATGGCGACAGGAATACGCCTAATAGGCTTGAAGCAGAAGCACTGCATATCGCCGCAGCAACATTTCCTCCTGCAACAGAAGTAAAAGCAATAGCCGATTGCACCGTGGCAGGTAAAGCACAAAGATAAAGAAAGCCCATATAAACTGTCGGTGACATCCATTCCGGCACGATGAAACTTAATCCCATACCCAGTATGGGAAACAAAATAAAAGTGCTAGTGAAAATCACCAAGTGCAACCGCCAGTGCCCTATTCCTGCCAAAATGGCATTACGGGATAACTTCGCGCCATGCATAAAAAATAACAACGCAATAGCGGCCGTTGTGAAGTACTGAAACCACTTTTTAGCTTCACCTTCACAAGGAAAAAATGATGCAATGATGACCACCGCAATCAATATAACTAAAAAAAGATCAATTCTTAATTTCTGCAACATGTTCATCAATATAAGCCCACCTGCCACCGTTTAATTAGTCAATTAAGATTGTGCGCTGTTCTTTTGCCGATTTTTCACCTGCTTCAATAAGCTTCATAATCAAAATAGCTTCGCTGGCCGTCACTGGGTTCGGTTTTCCAAACAAAATTGCATCACGAATAGCGGCATAATAAGCGCCATAATTGCCAGGTACTGTAGGAACAACTTTCGCAGCCAAATCATTACCTTGTGATAACGTTACATAACCATCCCGTGCATCATATCCCCAGTCAGCCCGTGGTGGCCTTTCCCCTGCCTTTAAACGCTCTTCCTGAGTATCCAACCCATACTTGGTATAACTGCCAGCCATACCATGCAATGTATAAATAGGTGATTCTGCCGCTGCGAGCATGGTTGCATGTAATACAACTTTCAAATCAGAATAGGTGAGCTGGGCATGAAAATAATCCGCCGTCTCTGCATTCGGACGCATCATGCCCAAATCTGTTGTGATGGCTTGTGGTTTGCCAAAAAGTTGAACGGCCTGATCCAGTAAATGGGGAGCTAAATCATACCAAATACCACTACCGGCTCCGGCAGCTTCACGCCAGCGCTGACGAACAGCAGGACGGTAACGATCAAAATGGGATTCATAATATTTCAGTGTTCCCAATTTATTTTCTTTAATAATTGATTTAACCGTCAGAAAACCAGAATCCCAGCGACGATTATGGAATACAGATAGCAATAAATTAGCTTCTTCCGCTTGCTTTTTCAGTGATTGGGCTTGTTCTACCGTAATGGTAAAAGGCTTATCAACGATGACATGTTTACCTGCCGTCAATGCCTGTTGTGCCAATGGATAGTGAGTATCATTCGGAGTTGGGATCACAATAAGGTCAATGTTGGGATCATGGAAGAGCTCCTCCGGTGAAGAAACAACTGATATTGTTGGCCAGTCTTTTTTAACTTTATCTGCATCACTGCTGGAAATAGCAACCAATTCAATATTGGATGTTCCTGCAATCAATGGAGCATGGAACGTTTTACTTGCATAGCCATAACCTACCAAACCAACTTTTAAAAAATCACTCATAACTGCCTCTAAGAAATGATCGTAATATCGTAAACGCGTAATCAGGCATCAGAAAGTATCACCACCTCTCACACGTTAGCAAATAATCCTGGTTCCAGTATTACTATCTTTTTCCTATAATCATTTTCCCAATATCAAAAACACTCATGATGGAGTGAAAACTTCTTATGTATCAGTCCAATGATTATTATCGTATTAATGGCTGGTTATTAGCGCCTGCCGCATATCTAATCATGACATTAATTGCTGCCAGTTTGATGTTACTGTTATATATAATGACGTTTATCCATAAAAATGAAGCTATTCATCAAATAGGTGGTGGTTTTACCGCGTTGTGGTATGCCTCAGTATTAACCACGACAATGATGTGGTGTTTTACTGTATGGGTATTGAAGCTACTTTTTATTCGTTCGAAACGATTCCCTCGTATTTTTATTATTTGGCTGATGGTTTCCGTGCTGATAGCGATAAAAACTTTCGCCTTTTCTCCTATTTCTGATGAAATGGCAATACGCTCCCTATTATGGCCATTACTGGCTGCTGCCGTTTTCATTCCTTATATTAAACGCTCCCATCGGGTGAAAATGACTTTCACACAAGATCGATAACATACCCCACAATTGATTGTTATCATTGCCCCGCTTCCCCACACTCAGGTGGGGAATTTCTACTCAAACTATGTAAGCAGTGTTCCATTTTCCAATATCTTATTTTCAGGTATAGCAATGACTGAATACCTTTTGTTATTTATTGGCACAGTCTTGGTCAATAACTTTGTTTTAGTAAAATTTTTGGGTCTATGCCCATTTATGGGAGTATCCAAAAAACTTGAAACCGCCATCGGTATGGGGCTGGCCACAACTTTTGTTCTTACCCTAGCTTCTATCTGCGCATGGCTGGTAAACACATTTATTCTTGTCCCGCTTGATTTGGCTTATTTGCGAACTCTGAGCTTCATTCTCGTTATTGCGGTTGTCGTTCAGTTTACGGAATTGGTCGTCCGCAAAACCAGCCCGACGCTTTATCGCTTGTTAGGTATTTTCTTGCCACTGATTACAACTAACTGTGCTGTACTTGGTGTTGCATTACTGAATGTCAATCAATCCCACGATTTTTTACAATCTGCTGTATATGGCTTCAGCGCTGCTGCGGGGTTTTCTCTCGTCATGGTGCTGTTTGCCGGCATTCGGGAACGCTTGGCCGTTGCCAACATTCCTGTCCCTTTTCGTGGTTCATCAATAGGGCTTATTACAGCAGGGTTAATGTCCCTCGCATTTATGGGATTTAGTGGTTTGGTGAAATTCTAATGATGTCATTATGGATTGCTATCGGCGTGTTAAGCATACTCGGATTAGCCTTTGGCTTAATCCTTGGTTTTGCAGCCCGTCGTTTTAAAGTAGAAGAAGATCCAATTGTTGAAAATATCGACAACTTATTGCCTCAGAGTCAATGTGGACAGTGTGGTTATCCCGGTTGTCGCCCCTATGCGGAAGCGGTTGCCAATAATGGCGAGATGATCAATAAATGCGCCCCCGGTGGAGAGCAAGTTATGATCAAAATCTCTGAATTGCTGGGTGTTGATCCACAACCGTTGGATGGCGACGATAGCGTTCAAAATCCAGCCAGAAAAGTTGCTTTCATTGATGAACAAAATTGCATAGGCTGCACAAAATGCATTCAGGCTTGCCCTGTAGATGCCATTATTGGTGCAAACCGTGCCATGCACACCGTTGTTGAAGATCTCTGCACAGGCTGTGACCTATGTGTCGCACCTTGCCCAACAGATTGCATTACGATGATTCCCGTTGCTACGACTACCTCAAATTGGAAATGGGATTTAACCACTATTCCAGTAAAAAATATTCCCGTAACACCAGACCCCACTTTGTTCTCTCTTGCTAAGCCTGTTGAGGTTAAAACCCATGTTTAATCTGCTCAACTTGCTTAACAAAAATAAAATCTGGGATTTTGATGGTGGTATCCATCCACCAGAAATGAAGCTGCAATCTAGCCGTACCCCATTACGCCATGCTCCATTGCCGAATGAATTAATCATCCCCCTACAGCAACATTTGGGACCAGAAGGAGAACTGCTGGTTAAAGTGGGCGATAATGTATTGAAAGGCCAGGCTTTAACGTTTGGAATAGGCAGAACAGTACCTGTTCATGCTTCCACATCCGGGACAATTATTGCAATTGAACCTTGCGTCACGGCACACCCATCCGGGCTGAAAGAATTGTGTGTCCGGTTGCGTCCTGATGGTAAAGATCAATGGGGAGAACGTAACCAAGTCGCTGATTATACGACACTGGATGCCAATGAAATATTGCAACGCATTCAACAAGCCGGTATTGCTGGCTTAGGTGGCGCTGGCTTCCCTACTGAAATAAAACTTAAAGGCGGACGACACAATCTCAGAACCCTGATCATCAATGCGGCTGAGTGTGAACCCTATATCACCGCTGATGACCGTTTAATGCAGGAACATGCGAAAGAAATTATTGCAGGTATCCATATTTTGATACATTTGCTTAATCCAAAGCAGGTGTTGATCGGTATTGAAGATAACAAACCCGAAGCAATTAATGCCTTAAACGCAGCACTTAATGGTGATAAATCCATCATCGTGCGCGTTATTCCAACAAAATATCCTTCTGGTGGTGCCAAACAACTGACCAAGATCCTGACCGGAAAAGAAGTACCTTCTGGCGGTCGTTCTTCTGACATCGGCGTTCTTATGCAAAACGTGGGGACAGTCGTGGCGATAAAACGAGCCATTATTGATGGCGAGCCGTTAATCGAACGTGTAGTTACGCTAACAGGTGAAGCTGTCACTTCTCCCGGTAATTTCTGGACTCGCCTCGGTACCCCCGTTCACTTCCTGTTACAACAAGCCGGATTTAATCCAGGATCAGAACAAATGGTCATTATGGGGGGGCCATTAATGGGATTCACTTTGCCTGATTTGAATGTCCCCATCGTCAAAATAAGTAACTGTATTCTTGCACCTTCGGTACAAGAGATGGAACCCAAAGTTATTGAAGAAGCCTGCATTCGCTGCGGCTTATGCGTTGAAGCATGCCCTGCCGGATTGTTGCCGCAACAACTGTACTGGTTCAGTCGAGGGCAAGAACATGAAAAAGCCAAAAATCATCATTTATTCGACTGTATTGAGTGTGGCGCTTGTGCTTATGTATGCCCAAGTAACATCCCTCTGGTTCAATACTACCGACAGGAAAAAGCTGAAATATGGGCGATAGAAGCAGAAGCACGCCGCTCTACCGAAGCTAAGGTGCGTTTTGAAGCCAAACAGGCACGTCTGGAACGGGAAAAATTGGCGCGTGAAGAACGCCATAAGAAAGCGGCTGTTCAAGTAAATAGCAGTGATAAAAGTGCCGTACAAGCCGCTCTTGCCCGTGCGAAGGAAAAACAGGGAAATACTGGCGAATCTATCATGGTGCAAGCAGGCCAATTACCTGACAATACGGCCGCAATTGCAGCACGTAAGGCCAGAAAAGAACAGTTGCGTGCTCGTCAGGCAGAAAAACAAATTACTACAAGCTTAAATATAGAAGAAAATACATCAAAATCGGTTGAAGATAATGATCCGCGTAAAGCTGCCCTCGCCGCTGCAATAGCCAGGGCAAAAGCAAAAAAGGCAGCACAAAGTGGAGAAGTGACAACGTCACCAGAGGAACCTCAACAAAATAGCACGGATGATAAACAAGATCCACGTAAGGCAGCTGTTGCTGCGGCTATTGCTCGTGCCAAAGCTAAGAAAGCCGCGCAAAGCCAACCTGAGTCGATTCCACCACAGGCAGATTCCGCAGAACCAGAAAAGACTGATCCTCGTAAAGCGGCCGTTGCTGCGGCTATTGCGCGTGCCAAAGCTAAGAAAGTTGCACACAAACAACCTGAATCGCCTCTACCTCCGGCTGTTTCCGAAGAACTGGAAGAAACCGATCCACGCAAAGCGGCTGTTGCTGCAGCTATTGCTCGTGTCAAAGCCAAAAAAGCCGCTCAAGCTCAAGAAGAACAAATAATTACAACCGAATAGTGAAATTTATCGATGAAATTTAGGCCAGTAAAAACTGACAACAACCAACTAAAAGTCGCGAGTTCGCCTTTTACACACAATCAAAAAAGCACTAGCCAGATCATGCTTTGGGTGGTTTTAGCTGCCATACCCGGTATTGCTGCCCAAACCTATTTCTTTGGCTATGGAACATTGTTCCAGATTTTGCTAGCTATCATTACCGCATTGTTAGCTGAATCTGCTGCTATCGCATTAAAAAAACAACTAATACTTCCCTATCTCAAAGATAACTCTGCTTTAGTGACAGGATTGCTTTTAGGTATTAGCCTGCCACCATTAGCACCATGGTGGCTAATCGTGCTCGGCACATTTTTTGCTGTCATTATTGCTAAACATCTGTATGGCGGACTTGGACAAAATCCGTTTAACCCTGCCATGATTGGTTATGTCGTTCTGTTGATCTCATTCCCTATACAAATGACCAGTTGGATGCCCCCAGAATCTTTACAGACATTCACTTTAACACCATGGGATAGCCTGGTGGTTATTTTCACAGGACATACGCCAGATGGCTCTACTTTGTTACAACTGCAACAAGGTATTGATGGATTAAGTCAAGCAACACCGCTGGACAGTTTCAAAACGGGCAGGTTAACTCACAATATTGATGAAATATTGCAACAACCTATATTACAAGGAATTTTAGCAGGCATTGGCTGGCAATGGGTTAACGTTGCCTATTTGGTTGGCGGCCTGATTATGCTCAACCGAAAAATCATTAACTGGCAAATTCCAACTGCATTTATTTTGTCACTGGGTATTTGTGCATTGATTAGTTGGCTCTTTGAGCCTACTCGTTATTCACCGCCTTTATTGCAACTCTTTTCCGGTGCAACCATGCTAGGCGCATTTTTTATTGCGACTGATCCAGTTAGCGCATCAACAACACCAAAAGGTCGCTTGATTTACGGAGCCATTATTGGTGGGCTTATTTGGATAATTCGTGTTTATGGTGGTTATCCTGATGCTGTTGCATTTGCGGTATTACTGGCAAACATATGTGTACCACTTATTGACCATTACACCCAGCCTCATGCTTACGGCCATAAATAGGAAAAGGGAGAATACTATGTTAGAAACTATGCGTCGTCACAGTATTACCCTCGCAATTTTTGCGGCTTGTACGACAGGATTAACAGCAATTGTTTATTCATTAACAAAGGATCGGATCGCCGAACAGGCAGCTTTGCAGCATAAGGTATTACTGGATCAAGTTGTTCCCCCTACTTTATACGACAATGATCTGCAAAATGAATGCTATCTAGTGACAAACAATGCATTAGGCAATGAACTGCCTCATCGTCTTTACCTCGCCCGTAAAGACGGCGTTCCGGTCGCCGCTGCGTTAGAAAGTACAGCCCCTGATGGCTATTCAGGTGCAATTCAATTACTGGTTGGCGCTGATTTTTCTGGTAGTGTACTGGGTGTTCGAGTAACTGAACACCATGAAACACCCGGTTTGGGAGACAAAATTGAGACCAGAATTTCCAATTGGATCTATGCCTTCTCCGGCAAAAAAATCATGTCAAAGGATGATCACAACTGGGCGGTCAAAAAAGACGGTGGAGAGTTTGACCAATTTACCGGTGCAACCATTACGCCTCGTGCTGTTGTCAATGCCGTTAAACGGACCACTCTTTATCTGGAAACAGTGCCGACACAACTTTCTTCCCTGCCAACTTGCGAAGAGAAATAATCATGAATGAAACTAAAAATCTATTTATGCAGGGACTATGGAAAAATAACTCCGCATTGGTACAGCTTTTAGGGCTTTGCCCTTTATTGGCTGTTTCCTCCACGGCAACCAATGCTCTGGGATTAGGATTAGCGACAACACTGGTTTTAATGAGTACCAATATGGCAGTGTCAGCATTGCGTCGCTGGGTACCTCATGAAATCCGTATTCCAATTTATGTGATGATAATCGCGTCTGTCGTCAGTGCCGTTCAGATGTTAATCAATGCCTTTGCTTTCGGACTCTATGAATCATTGGGTATTTTTATCCCCCTGATTGTGACTAACTGTATCGTGATTGGTCGTGCCGAAGCCTACGCATCAAAGAATTCGATCTACCATTCGACGATTGATGGCCTGTCAATGGGGCTGGGAGCAACTTTCGCCTTATTTGTATTGGGTTCCATGCGAGAAATTTTGGGGAACGGGACTATTTTTGATGGTGCCGATTTATTGCTGGGTAGTTGGGCTAAATCACTGCGTATTGAAATAATTCATCTGGACTCTCCTTTTCTGCTTGCCATCTTGCCACCAGGTGCTTTTATCGGATTAGGTCTGATGCTGGCAGGAAAATATCTCATTGATGAACGCGTCAAAAATCGGGCAGAAAATAAAGAACGCCAATATAACGTAGAAAAAGGCTGTGGAAGCCATATCACAAGAGGCTGAAAAGTAACCAGATATGAATCAACAAAAACGGATTGAGATCCTCACCCGTTTACGGGATAACAATCCACATCCAACTACTGAGCTGGTGTTCAACACTCCATTTGAGTTACTCATTTCCGTATTACTGTCTGCACAAGCTACAGATGTCAGCGTGAATAAGGCAACAGCAAAACTATATCCCGTTGCCAATACTCCGCAGACGATCCTTGATTTGGGTGTTGATGGTTTAAAGGAGTATATAAAAACCATTGGGTTATATAATACTAAAGCTGAAAACGTAATTAAAACTTGCCGGATATTGCTGGAAAAACACCAAGGAGAAATACCGGAAGATCGCATGGCGCTGGAAGCATTGCCAGGCGTCGGTCGAAAAACTGCTAACGTTGTTTTAAATACTGCTTTTGGTTGGCCAACCATTGCCGTTGATACACATATTTTTCGCGTCAGCAATCGAACCCAATTTGCCCCAGGGAAGAATGTTGATGAGGTCGAGAAGAACTTATTGAAAGTTGTGCCAGCCGAATTCAAGGTTGATTGTCACCATTGGTTAATTCTGCATGGTCGCTATACTTGCATTGCTCGTAAGCCGCGCTGTGGCTCTTGTATTATTGAGGATCTTTGTGAATATACGGATAAAACCGAATAATAAAAAATCTTAAATCTCCATTAGTCTGTCTCCTATTTAATCATTACAGGAATTACAGGAGGCAGACTGAAAAAACCATATCATTGTTGTTTTTTTCTTATTGAAATTTGTAAGTAAATTAAGATGAATTGGATTATTTGGGTGGTTTTAATAGTATGTTGTAACTAAATATCGTTTTTTCAAACGTTACCTAATACGGATTAAGCTGTCATAAAACTAACAACACTGCCATATCAGTGGATAAGTAGAAATAACATTCCCCGTTTCGGAAAAAAGACTAATTTTTGGTCTTACACCACAGTTTTTCCTGTTTTGATAAGATGTTACTTGCTCCATACTCTCGATTCGCGTAAAACTGTTGTCCAAAATTATCAATAATAACTCCATATTCTCTTGATATTATGTTTCAAAATAATCCGCTGCTTGCGCAGCTAAAACAGCAACTTCACGCTCAGACCCTGCGTGTAGAAGGTTTAGTCAAAGGAACTGAGAAAGGTTTTGGATTTCTAGAAGTCGACGGCCAAAAAAGTTATTTCATTCCACCTCCTCACATGAAAAAAGTCATGCACGGTGATCGGATTACCGCTGCTATCCACACAGACAAAGAGAAAGAAATTGCCGAACCAGAGTCTCTGATTGAACCCTTCCTGACCCGTTTTGTAGGAAAGGTCCAGAAGAAAGAAAATGACAACCGACTGTGGATTATTCCTGATCACCCATTATTAAAAGACACTATCCCTTGCCGCCCAGCAAACCAAGTTGACCATATCTTTGAAAATGGCGATTGGGCCGTAGCTGAAATGCGCCGACATCCCCTGAAAGGCGATCGTGGTTTTCATGCCGAAATCACTGGCTATATTACGCAAGGTGATGACCACTACGCACCGTGGTGGGTAACATTAACTCGCCATGAACTGGAACGCGAAGCGCCAGCGATGACGGATTGCCAGTTGGATGATAGTTCTATCGAACGCATCGATCTGACCGCGCTTGATTTTGTCACTATTGACAGTGCAACAACTGAAGATATGGATGATGCCCTGCACATCACCAAAAATGATGATGGCAGCCTGAAACTTTCTATTGCAATTGCCGATCCCACTGCTTATATCAAAGCGGATAGCGAACTGGACAAAATTGCCTACCAGCGTAGTTTCACCAATTACCTGCCAGGTTTCAATATCCCAATGCTCCCTCGTGAGCTATCCGATGACCTATGCTCTCTGCGCCCTAATGTACGCCGCCCTGCCTTGGTTTGTCAGGTTTCAATTTCCGAAGATGGTCAATTGGGTGATGATACTCAATTTTTCTCTGCTTGGGTTGAGTCTAAATTTAAGCTGGTTTATGACGAAGTCTCAGACTGGTTAGAAGGCCAAGAAAGTTGGAAACCAGGATCAGACGCTGTAATTAGCCAAATCACCCTTCTGAAAGAGATGTGTGAACGTCGCAATAACTGGCGTCTACAAAACGCCCTGGTTTTCAAGGAACGCCCGGATTATCGATTTATCCTTGATGATAATGGCCATGTTGTTGATATCGTTATTGAACAGCGCCGTACAGCTAACCGTATTGTCGAAGAAGCCATGATCGCAGCAAACTTATGTGCAGCTAAAATTCTGCGTGATAAGTTAGGCTTTGGTATTTATAACGTCCACACTGGCTTTGAACCTACCCAGATTGAGCAGGTCGTTGAAGTTCTCAAGGAAAACGGCATTGAAGCTAATGCCGAAGCATTACTGAATCTGGAAGGATTCTGCGAATTGCGCCGTGAACTGGATAAACAACCAACCCAATTCCTGGACAGTCGCATCCGCCGTTTCCAAACATTTGCTGAAATCAAAACAGAACCAGGCCCACACTTTGGTTTAGGATTTGATGCTTACGCGACCTGGACATCCCCTATCCGTAAATACAGCGATATTATCAACCACCGTTTGTTGAAAGCAATTATCCAACAAGTGGAGATAGAAAAACCGACTGAAGATTTTTGCCTGCGATTGACAGAGCGGCGCCGGGCTAACCGCATGGCCGAGCGCGATGTTGGTGATTGGCTCTATGCCCGTTTCTTACAACCTTATGCTGGCACAGATAAAACATTCCCAGCAGAAATTATCGATATCACCCGTGGTGGCCTGCGAGTTCGACTGGTAGATAACGGTGCTATCGCTTTCGTTCCTGGACCATTTTTACATACTGTTCGTGATGAACTTCAATGCAGTCAAGAAACAGGTTCCGTGTTGATCAAAGGCGAGACGGTTCACCGCTTGAATGACATCATTAATATCCGTATTGAAGAAGTCAGAATGGAAACCCGCAATATTGTGGCACGTCCTGTATAAACTAATCTTACAGATAATTTCGATAAAGCATCTCTGCCGCCATTTATGGCGGCAGTTTTGTAATAACAATAAGATAATCCCTATGAGGACTTCCACATGCTATTTTCTTCGGTAAACCGAATAGGTTTTACAACTGCCCTCGCTTCGTTACTTGGTATATTATTCACTTTTCCAGCTAGTTCCACTGTTCATAACAATCAAATTTCTCACCAGCATGAAACATTATCTGGCAAGACAAATAAGATCATCCATCAGCTTTCCATATTGGAGAAAAATGCCAATGGCCGGCTTGGTGTGGTATTGATAGATATATCTGATCATTCCACCATCACCTACCGTGCAAACGAGCGTTTTCCTCTATGCAGCACCAGTAAGCTGATGGCGGTATCCGCTATTCTGAAAAAAGGCGAAACAAATATTCACCTATTAAATCAACCAGTTCACTATCAACGATCAGATCTTGTTGAATATAGTCCAATTACGGAAAAACATCTCAAAGAGGGTATGACCTTAGGAGAGTTGAGCGCAGCAACACTGCAATATAGCGATAATACGGCTATGAATTTACTTCTTAACCAATTGAATGGCCCAAATGAAGTGACACACTTTGCCCGTACTATCGGTGACAATTCTTTTCGCCTCGATCGCTATGAACCCGAATTAAATACCGCTATTCCAGGTGATGAGCGTGATACTTCCACACCTCAAGCTATGGCAAAAAGTTTATATAATTTAGTATTGGGCGATACCTTGGCTACAATACAACGTGAACAATTAGCTGAATGGATAAAAGGCAATACAACTGGCGGCGCCAGCATTCGTGCGGGAGTACCCAAGGATTGGATTGTAGGAGATAAAACCGGTCGCTGCGATTATGGTACAACAAATGATATCGCGGTCATTTGGCCAGTATCCAATCGTGCACCGTTGGTTTTAGTTACCTATTTTACTCAGCCAGATAACAAAAAAGCCAGTGCCCGCCCTGACGTACTGGCTGCGGCTGCCCGTATCGTAACACGTATTAATTAGTTCAATTACCAAGCTATGCAGTTTATTGGCTGCATAGCTTGTATATAACAAACTGAGCTTAGCCTCCAGCCAGTTTTACCTTCATGCCTTTTGCTTCCAGCAATTGCTTCAACAAGTCGCGTTTATCGCCTTGAATCTCAATTTCACTCTCTTTGACAGAGCCTCCACAGCCACACTTTTTCTTCAATTCGGCTGCTAACTTAGCCAAAGTTTGGTCGTCAGCATCTATACCCGTAATCACACAAACACCTTTCCCTTTACGGCCACTGGTTTGGCGCTGGATACGTACAATACCATCACCTTTCGGACGAGAAGGCTTTACTTTTTCCTCCTCCTGGATGCGGCCACCATCCGTCGAATAAACCAAACGAGAGTTATTATTCATGAACGAGTCCAAGAGATTGGTTAATCTGCCGTAGTGCTAATGTCGGATTTTCTGATCGAGTAATTGGACGCCCGATCACCATATAATCCACCCCAGCCTGAACCGCCTGAGGAGGTGTCATGATCCGGCGCTGATCTCCCGCTTCTGTACCTTCAGGACGAATACCTGGGGTAACAAGCTGGAATGCTTGTCCACATACAACTTTCAATTGCTGTGCTTCATGGGCTGAACAAACTACGCCATCTAAACCACACTGTTTTGTCAATAATGCCAAACGCTCCGCATGTTGCGCTGGAGTTATATCAATGCCTGTGCCTAATAAATCAGATTGTTCCATACTGGTCAGCACTGTCACCGCAATCAACAGAGGCGCATCCTTACCGTAAGGCAGCAACGCTTCTTTAGCTGCTGTCATCATTCTCGCACCACCACTTGCATGAACATTAACCATCCACACACCTAATTCTGCGGCAGCGGCAACCGCCCTTGCCGTTGTATTGGGGATGTCGTGAAATTTAAGATCCAAAAACACATCAAAACCACGCTGATGCAGCGCCTGAACAAATTGCGGGCCATACAGTGTAAACATCTCTTTGCCCACTTTCAGACGACAGGATTGTGGATCAATCTTGTCGATAAATGCCAGCGCTGCGTCCTGATTGTCATAATCCAGTGCAACAATAACAGGCGAGTCAATCTGTTTATCTAAAGTTTGAACTGTGTGGGAGATCATTTTTAGGCCCTTTGATTTACTAATTAAATTGAATTACTTAATTACTTATAAACTTTAATTACTAATGAGTAGCAGTATAATAGTGACAGTGTCACTGACCATCCAGCCCTCGGATCGGTTTAATAGAATCCCAAGAACGACATGATGGGCAATGCCAATATAACGAACGGGAAGTAAAACCACATTTATGGCATCGATAATCAGGTTTTGTACGGATTTGCTCACCAACCATATTGCGCAAAAGAATCAAGCTTTCTTTAGCCCGCCCTTCTTCTGCTTCCGTCATATGGTAATCCATCAAACGGTAAAATAATCTCATTGTTGGATGGCGTTCCAACTGACGGTTAATGAAGTTTTGAGCAACTTCACGCCCTTCTTTCTTCTCAAGAATATCGGCCATATGAAGTTCAGCGATCGCACCACAATTTTCTTCTACACAACGCTGTACAAAAGCTTGCCACGCGTCCGGTTGAGACAAATGTTGGTAACATTCTTGCAGCATTGGCAAAGATTCACTGACTAATTGTTTATCCTGCTCAAGAATGCGTTTCAACTCATTGGTCGCTTTAAGATATTCTCCCTGAGCCATATAAATACGACCAAACATAATAGAAGCACGGGCACAATTTTTGTCTGCTTGAGCCGCTTTATTCAAATAGCCGATCGCAGCAGTAAAATCATCACTGCCCATACATTGCAGAGCCAACTCACAGTAGAAATGGGCAATTTCTTCCCGAAAATGGTGTTTACCCAGTTTTACGAGTTTTTCTGCGATATCAATGGCTTTATTCCAATCACTGGTTGACTGATAGATGGTTAGCAAGGAATTAAAGGCATTTTCACGGAAATCAGTTTCGTCAACTAACTGAACGAACATGTTCTCTGCGCGATCATAAACTCCAGCAGCCATATAATCTTGCCCAAGTTGCTGGATCGCAAGCAAACGCTGTTCAAATGTCAGGGAAGCACTTTCCATTAGGGACTGGTGAATACGAATAGCTCTTTCAACTTCACCACGGGAACGGAAAAGATTTCCCAATGTTAGGTGAGCCTCAAATGCAGAGCTATCCTCTTTCAGCATATCAAGAAATAAATCTACCGCCTTATCTTGCTGATTGGAGAGCAAAAAGTTAACACCATCAACATATTCACGCGAAAGGCGGTCAGCCGATTGTTGTTTATCTTGTTGAGCACTTCTGCGCCCCATATACCAGCCATAGGCGGCAGCAATGGGAAGCAACAGAAACAACAGCTCTAACATAGAGAATTATTCCTTGTTTAATGCTACGGTAGATACGACTTTTTTGGATGATTCAGATGGTTGTTCCACTTGAGTTTCCAGTCGCTTGATTTTGCGTTTCGCATGTCGCAAAGAAACACAGGCGCGTAGGTAAAAAAAACCACAAACTCCCCAACCGAGAATAAAGCCAACAGCAAACAACGCAGCCAGCAATGTGGATACAGAGTAATCACCCTTAGCAATCAAATAATTAAACGTCACTATCTGATTATTATTTGCTCCCAGCGTCACTGAGATAACAAAAACAACCAGTGCCAGTAATAAGATCAGAAAATATTTCACATTTCTTCCTGTTATCTATCGTTGCTGATTGATTATGCCAAATAACAGACATAGTGGCGTGTTAAATTAGCATTTCTCGTCTACACACGTCTACGTAAAGGAAGCAATTTATTGCAATAAACGCTGATTTCCCTCTTCTTGTAATAAATACATCTGCAAAAATCTGCCTATAGTTTAGCATGTTAATATATTTATCATTAAAGGACCCGACGCTTTATTCATGCGCAATAATAATTTCTGTTACAATGCGTCGGCGTGCATGCGTTGTAATCAGAGAAAATTTTTGCGTAGTTTTAGCTGATTTCTCAACCGGTATTGTTCTGATATCGCAATATTTATAACGAGTTAAATCAATATATGAATACAAAAATACAACTAAAACGAGTAGCTGAAGCAAAATTACCTACACCATGGGGCGAGTTTTTAATGATTGGATTTGAAGAAATCAAAACCGGCCGCGATCATGTCGCTCTTGTTTTCGGCGATATTTCTGGTGATGAACCTGTATTATCGCGCATCCACTCAGAATGCCTCACTGGAGATGCTTTATTCAGTCTAAGATGCGACTGTGGTTTTCAATTAGAAGCTGCACTTTCGCAAATTAGTCAGGAAGGCCGGGGTGTTTTGCTCTATCACCGCCAGGAAGGCCGCAATATTGGCCTGCTGAATAAAATTCGTGCCTATGCTTTACAGGATCAAGGTATTGATACTGTTGAAGCCAACCATCAATTAGGTTTTGCTGCCGATGAAAGAGATTTCACCCTGTGTTCAGACATGTATAATATTTTGAATATTAATACAATTCGTCTTCTTACTAACAACCCTAAAAAAGTTGAAATCATGATAGAAGCAGGTATTAATATCACCGAACGTGTTCCATTGATCGTAGGACGTAATTCCCAAAATGCTCACTATTTGGATACCAAAGCCAACCGAATGGGCCATTTGCTGTCCAAATCAAGCTAAAAGTTCTCTAATGACTTTCTGTAAAAGATAAAAACTGCGTCAGTGTGGGCGCAGTTTTTATTTCTAAATGTGATTTTTCAGTTTTTTATCATTTCAGCATATTACGAATCACATAATGCAAAATACCATCATGATAGAAGTAAGACAGTTCTGTTCCCGTATCAATGCGGCAACGGGTATCAATCACAATTTCCTGTCCATTGGCATAGGTAACTTTCACTGCAATTGTCTGCCCAGGTTGAATGTTAGATAATCCTGTAATATCAATTCGCTCCTCACCTGTCAGGTTTAAGCTCTTGCGGCTAACGCCTTGAGGAAATTCCAATGGCAAGACACCCATACCAATCAAGTTAGAGCGGTGAATGCGTTCAAAAGATTCTGCAATTACAACCCTGACTCCCAGTAGTCTTGTTCCTTTTGCAGCCCAGTCACGGCTTGATCCTGAACCATATTCTTTCCCCGCAATAACGGCTAATGGTATTTTTTCCTCCTGATAACGCATCGCTGCATCATAAATAGCAAGTTGGGATTGTGAAGGAATATGCCGGGTATAACCTCCTTCAACCCCTGATACCATCTCATTACGAATACGAATGTTAGCAAACGTTCCTCGCATCATAACCTCATGATTGCCACGCCTTGAACCATACGAATTAAAATCTTTTGGTGCAACACCATGTTCTTGCAAATAACGTCCGGCAGGACTGTCAGCTTTGATATTTCCCGCAGGAGAAATATGATCCGTCGTGACTGAATCCCCCAAGATCGCCAAAATGTGAGCCTGATGAATGTCTGTAACTGGTTTAGGCTCAGCCGTCATATCACTGAAGAAAGGCGGATTGCGTATATAGGTGGAATCCGCCTGCCAAGCATAAGTTGCTGAGCTTTCGACGCTCAAGGATTGCCAACTTTCGTCACCATCAAACACAGAATCGTATTCTTTATGGAACATTTCAGTTCTGACTTTTCCAACCGCTTCTGCAACCTCTGTACTATCAGGCCAAATATCCTTCAAGTAAACATCATTACCTTGTTGATCTTTCCCAATAGGCTCTCGTGTCAGATCCTTTCTCATATTGCCAGAAAGCGCATAAGCTACCACCAGCGGCGGTGATGCTAGCCAGTTAGTTTTCACCAAAGGATGAATGCGCCCTTCAAAATTTCGATTACCGGAAAGCACAGCTCCAACAGTTAAATCCGCTTGTTTAATCGCAGCTTCAATAGGATCAGGCAATGGCCCAGAGTTACCAATACAGGTAGTACAACCATACCCCACTAAATTAAAACCCAATTTTTCCAGATATGGCATGAAACCTGCCAATTCTAAATAACTTGTCACAACTTTCGAGCCAGGAGCCAGTGAAGTTTTAACCCATGGTTGACGCTGCAAACCTTTTTCAACCGCTTTTTTGGCAAGTAATCCCGCTGTCATCAATACACTGGGATTAGAGGTGTTCGTGCAAGAAGTAATGGCAGCAATCACCACAGCACCATCTTGCAATGAAAACGTTTGGTTATCTAAAGTCACTGATACCGCTGATGAGTGTTCTTGGGTTTTATGAATATCCAATTCTGTGGCGGATTGAAAAGCTTGTGGTACATTTCCCAATGCAACCCGGTCTTGAGGACGTTTCGGTCCAGCTAAACTTGCTTCAACTGTCGACATGTCCAACTCTAGGGTGCTGGTAAAAATAGGCTCATCTCCCGTATTACGCCATAAACCCTGAGTTTTGCAATAAGCTTCAACCAAAGCAATTTCTTTTTCATGGCGCCCCGTTAAACGCATATAGTCTAATGTAATGTCATCAACAGGGAAGAAACCACAAGTCGCACCATATTCAGGGGACATATTGGCAATAGTTGCCCGATCTGCCAACGGCAAATCAGATAATCCATCACCATAAAATTCAACAAATTTACCCACAACACCGTGCTTACGCAGCATTTGTGTCACAGTCAGTACAAGGTCAGTTGCTGTGATCCCTTCTTGCAATTTTCCGGTCAGTTTAAAGCCAACAACATCTGGGATCAGCATAGAAACTGGCTGTCCCAGCATCGCTGCCTCGGCTTCAATTCCCCCTACACCCCATCCCAGAACGCCCATCCCATTAATCATGGTTGTGTGAGAATCCGTTCCGACCAACGTATCAGGATAAGCAAAATCCTTACCATCCTGATTTTCATACCAAACGGCTTTACCCAGATATTCCAGGTTAACCTGATGGCAAATCCCTGTTCCGGGAGGGACAACGCGGAAACGATTAAAAGCTTTCTGTCCCCAACGCAAGAACAGATAACGTTCATAATTACGTGCCATCTCTATCTGGACGTTTTCTGAAAATGCCTGTTCAGTGCCAAATTTATCAACCATCACCGAGTGATCGATAACCAAATCAACAGGGGATAACGGATTAACCTGCTCTACATTTCCACCAAGTCTCAACACAGCTTCCCGCATCGCAGCAAGATCGACGATAGCCGGCACACCTGTAAAATCCTGCATAAGTACGCGGGCGGGGCGATAAGCAATTTCTCGATCTGCATGACCGGTTTTTTGCCATTCCACCAACGCCTGCAAATCATCTTCCACAACTGATTCACCATCAACATTGCGCAAGAGATTTTCGAGCAGAACTTTCAGTGACTTTGGCAGGCGGGATATATTGCCAACTCGTTCAGATAACAGAGGTAAACTGTAATAGTGATAGGTTTCACTGCCAGTGGATTTGCTTCCGATCGAGAGCGTTGAAGCACAGTCCGTTTTCAATTTAAACGACATAACTCCTCTCCTTTCTTATTATTGATGGTCAGCTACCATTAAACATAACATATAAGCAACTATTTGTTATTCCGTCACCACACATTTTGCTAACTAGCTGTAAATCCTCATTTATTGATAAATTTTAATGATGACACCTCCAAAGTAGATATGTTTTATTCACGCCATAAGAGTTTGATTGAATTGACTCTAAAGTTTCTACGCATTTCTGGCTAATAGGTTTCAAATTGAAATTTGAAAAATAAAGGTATATTCAGGATACTCAATACGTTTATTAGAGATTGGAGGCAAAATTATGGATACAGAAAAAAACAAAGAATACCAACATTACCTGAGCCATATAAAACAAGCCGATCAGTTTTTTTCGGCTGGCATTAGAGATAAATTTTCCTTGTCGGATTATCAGCTTAGTGATACAGACGGCCTTGTCCAATTTATTATTACTTCAAATATTGTCGACAAAGGCAGTGTCATACAGAAAATGAATGAAATCAAAAAAATACAGATCGCCCTTTCTTCAATAGCCGCCGATTATATCGCCAAATATACCAATACTCATGGCAAAAAATATAAGACTGACATTCAATTTTGGGGTGATATCATGGCAAAACTGCCCTTGATGAGTATCATGAATGTCGAAAGTCAAACCTATCAGCATGAAATGAAAGGCGTTTCTATTGCAACTAATTTACTCCAACTCATCATGGATATTATTTTAAATGCAAACTCTCCAAGCCTGAAAAGCTTTTCCGATTTTTTGCAAAAACAAGGTGATGCTATAAGGCTGGGTTTAAAACGGAATGGAGATCATTATTCCACCCTCACATTAGCCAGTGTTATTGAAGCAATTGGCGTTGAAGATCGGGTCATGTATGCCCCTAAAATAAAACTCTATAAAATAGATTTTGACAGAACCAACTCAACAGTGACGTCAAATTGCGCTTCTAGCGAGAATATTAATGTTGAATTTACTTACTCCTCTTGTATTTCCTTATTTCATTATCAATCGTTAGAAAATCACGAAGTTAAAATAGCTTTCGATAATTTCATTCTCAAAAATCAAAAATCTTCAATAGAAAATTCTGACAATTTTTTCAGTGGTGAATTTAAGACAATGAGTCCAAAGGGGACATAAAATAAAAGATCAACCACCTGCCTGCTGTTTGGAGGTGGTTTAATCTTCTTGACACTATCTATCTTATTTATATCTATTTTTCTGATAGTAAATATCTTTTTACACTATCGGCAGTTCGATATCTTTGAACATTTCTTCGATTTCTTCATTGGAGCGTAACGCAATGGCTTTATCCACGACATCACGCGTCAAATGTGGCGCGAAACGCCAAATAAAATCATACATATAACTGCGCAGAAAACTACTGCGTCGAAAGCCGATCTTGGTAGTGCTGTAACCGAATTGATCACGCATATCAATACGTACTAAATCACCGTCCTTAACGGGTTCTACGGCCATACTGGCAATCACACCAATCCCTAACCCTAACCGCACATAAGTTTTAATCACATCGGCATCTGTTGCCGTAAATACGATTTTAGGTTTCAAACCAACCCGATCAAAAGCAACATCCAACTCAGAGCGCCCAGTAAAACCAAACGTATAGGTTACAATCGGATATTCAGCCAGTTCTTCAATCGTCACATTCTGTCTACTAGCAAGAGGGTGATCTTTCGTCACCACAATAGAACGGTTCCAATGATAACAAGGCAACATAATCAGATCGCTATAGAGATGCAGTGCTTCTGTTGCTATCGCAAAATCACTATTTCCTTTGCATACCTCTTCCGCAATTTGCGTTGGAGAACCTTGATGCATATGCAGTGATACATTGGGATAACGTTCAATAAAGCCCTTAATAACAGGAGGTAAAGCATATCTTGCTTGTGTATGGGTCGTCGCTATATATAAAGAACCGCGATCTGGATAGGTGTGTTCACTGGCAACAGAACGAATTGAATCAATTTTTGACAGAACCTCACGTGAAATACGGACAATTTCTTCACCAGCTGGAGTCACGTGCGTCAAATGTTTACCACTACGAGCAAATATCTGAATCCCCAGCTCATCTTCGAGCATCCTGACTTGTTTGCTGATCCCCGGTTGAGAGGTATACAACCCTTCTGCTGTAGAAGATACATTTAGATTGTGGTTAACCACCTCTACAATATAACGCAATTGCTGTAGTTTCATATCAGCACTGTCCCTAATAATCAAATGTATGAACGTTTTGTAGTTTAACCAATTGCTATATTGCTAATGGTTACTCACTTATAACTATATAGAATATATATCTGTAGGAATATAACCACTATAACACTTGCTATATATTTATATAACAAATAATTAAGATGAGTAACTATTATCAAGCACCTGTTGCAGATATATTGTGTTTTAATTTTGTCGAAATACAAAAAAAGCCAGTCCATAGAACTGGCTTTTTAGAAAGAAAAGTTACATTTCCCATAAAAAAAGAAATATATCTCTAAATATATTTCTATGAATTATACCCAATAAATGAGGATATAATGCACAAATTTATCTTAAAGATCGATTACTTTTCTTTCACAACCCAAGCCCCTTCAACAAAAAATGCGGTCCATCTGGTGGCCTTGCCATTTTTCTCTGACGAAACGTACTGCTGTTTAGTTTTACGGCTAAAACGAACAACTGTTTTATTCCCTTCCGGATCAGCAACAGGCGCTTGCGCTAAATAACGCAATTTTTCCGGCAAGCGATCTTTGAACCGAACAAGCTCTTCAACTAATGGTGCTCGCGTTTCGCGAGATTTAGGGAAGGTGTTGGCTGCTAAAAACACCCCTGCTGCACCATCACGCAGAACAAAGTAAGCATCCGATTTTTCACATGCCAGCTCAGGTAACGGAACCGGATCTTCTTTCGGTGGCGCCACTTCCCCATTACGCAAAATTTTACGGGTATTTTTACACCCTTCGTTTGTACAACCCATGTACTTACCAAAACGCCCCATTTTCAGGTGCATTTCTGAACCGCACTTATCACACTCAACTATCGGACCGTCATAACCCTTAATGCGGAATTCACCTTCTTCAACTTCATAACCATCACACTCCGGGTTATTACCGCATACGTGCAATTTACGCTGGTTATCAATCAAATAACTGTCCATCGCTGTACCACAATTTTTACAGCGCCGACGAGCACGCAATGCATTGGTTTCAGCATCATCCCCTTCCAGGACATTTAGGATTTCATTTTCCGGGATAAGGTTAATCGTCTGCTTGCATCGCTCTTTAGGTGACAACACGTAACCAGAGCAGCCAAGAAATACCCCTGTTGTTGCAGTACGAATTCCCATTGGACGGCTACAGGTCGGGCACCCAATTGAGGTAATCACCATCGGGTTCGGGCGCATTCCGCCTTCATCTGGTTCTTTACTGGCAACATCAAGCTGTTCACTGAAATTGGAGAAAAATTCGTCCAAAACGCCTTTCCAATTTGCGTCATTGTTGGCTACATGATCGAGCTGGTCTTCCATTCTTGCCGTAAAATCGTAGTTCATCAATTCGTTGAAATTTTCTTCCAAACGATCATTGACAATTTCACCCATTTTCTCTGCATAGAACCGCCGATTTTCAACGCAAACATAACCACGCTCTTGAATGGTTGAAATAATTGATGCATAAGTCGATGGACGACCAATCCCACGTTTTTCCAACTCCCTGACCAAGGACGCTTCACTGAAACGCGCAGGTGGTTTTGTAAAGTGCTGGCTTGGTATCAACTGTTGCACATCAAGCTCTGTGCCCACTTCCACCACCGGCAAAGTATTATCTTCATCTCCTTTGCGCAAAATCGGCATGACTTTTGTCCAACCATCAAAACGCAGAGTACGGCCTTTGGCGCGTAACTCAAAATCGCCAGCTTGAACGATCAATGTCGTGGAATCATATTTCGCAGGTGTCATCTGACAAGCAATGAATTGACGCCAGATAAGCTGATACAATTTTTGTGCATCAGTTTCCATATCTTTCAATTCTTCTGCCATGACATTAACATCAGAAGGTCGAATCGCCTCATGGGCTTCCTGAGAGTTTTCCTTGCTGCTGTAAACATTGACACTTTTCGGCAAGTATTTATCACCAAAATGGTTACTGATATAACCACGAACCATTTCCAACGCGTCCTGACTCAAGTTAGTCGAATCGGTACGCATATAAGTGATATACCCAGCTTCATATAAGCGTTGCGCCATCATCATGGTTTTTTTAACCCCAAACCCAAGCCGTGTACTTGCAGCCTGTTGCAATGTTGAGGTAATGAATGGTGCACCTGGCTTACTCGATGTTGGACGATCTTCACGCTCAATCACTTTGTATCTCGCTTTTTCAAGCAGAGATACTGCTGACTGCGTTTGTTGCGCATTTACGGGTTTAAATGGTTTTCCCTTCTCATGGGTAACTTCCATATGGAGAGAGATATCACCCTTAGCCATTAAATCCGCGTGCAGTTGCCAATATTCTTCCGGCACAAATGCCTTGATTTCACGTTCCCGCTCAACCACAAGACGAACTGCGACAGATTGCACCCGCCCAGCGGATAACCCTCTGGCAACTTTTTTCCACAGTAGCGGTGAAACCATGTAACCTACAACGCGATCCATAAAACGGCGCGCTTGCTGGGCATTCACACGGTCAAGATTCAATTCACCGGGATTATCAAAAGCCTGTGTGATTGCATTTTTGGTAATTTCATTGAATACAACCCGGCTGAAACGGGATTCATCTCCACCAATCACTTCTCGCAGATGCCATGCAATAGCCTCCCCTTCGCGGTCAAGGTCTGTTGCAAGATAGATATGATCAGCTTTTTCAGCCAGCGTTTTCAGCTCTGAAACAACTTTTTCTTTGCCTGGCAAAATTTGATAGTTCGCTTCCCAATCATGATAAGGATCGACACCCATACGGATGATCAGCGCCGTTTTCTCATCTTTTTTTGCTCTCTTTTTATTCTTATCGGTAGATGAGCTTGAACTCTTTTGACTCACTGTTCCACTCGTCGGCAAATCACGGATATGACCTACACTGGATTTTACAACGTAGTCATTCCCCAGATATTTATTGATTGTTTTGGCTTTTGCCGGGGACTCCACTATAACAAGAGCTTTAGCCATAGTTACCTTTACCTAATTATCTTCTTTTCAGATGGCGAAAATCACGGCGTTATGTTGCGATATATAAAATAAAACCTCTTTTTATATTGCGATAGATTTGCAAGATATCAACTAATTTTTATCTTGTACCTTTGCTTAAGCGCAAAACCCTTTGAAATATTTAGGATATTTTATATACCTACACAAACCATACAATTGTATGTTTTAACAGTTGTAAACAAAATCTTCCATCTGCATGACGAAAAGCCCACACTCTACCTGATAAAAAACGATGCGCAACAACTTATTTTTTGAAGGAGCACAATAAATGAAAACTAAAACCATGCCTGTTAAGCGAAAGCAGTTACTAAAAAAAGTAAATGAAATCATTAAGAAACACGAAGATTTTATACAAGGCATGTACGCAGAGAGCGCGGAACAAAGAGAACGGAGTATCATCCCTGATTGGTTAATCAATTATCAATAAATATGCGGGCAATAAAGGATATATAAATCTCTTCTATTTACCCGCATAATATCTGCGGTAGTTTTAGGTAACTGATTTTTCCGTTACAACAAAGGTTTTTCTCCCCTTTGCCACCAACGCATAAACAATTTGTCAACGTTCTCCATCGCACTCCCCATAAAACGGTCTATGGCACGTTTGCGGCGATAATAATTAACACCGATTACTTCACAATGTTCAATTTTTTCAATCAGAAAATCATCACTGACACCCACATCATCAATCAACCCATTTTCTTTTGCTTGTGTACCGTACCAATATTCACCAGTAGCTACGTTTTCCACATCCAAAGATGGACGATATTGATGGATAAATGATTTGAATAACTTATGCGTTTCGTTCAAATCTTCCTGAAATTTCTTGCGTCCCTGTTCAGTATTTTCTCCCAGAACAGTCAGGGTACGTTTATATTCGCCCGCAGTATGCAATTCAACATCAATATCATTTTTCTTCAATAACCTATGAATATTTGGTAATTGAGCCACAACGCCAATGGAACCGATAATGGCAAACGGTGCAGCAATAATGCGATCAGCCACACAAGCCATCATGTATCCACCACTTGCAGCTACTTTATCCACGGCAATTGTCAGACGTATCCCTTTCTGCCGCAAACGAACCAATTGAGATGCTGCCAGTCCATATCCATGAACCACACCACCAGGACTTTCCAGTCGCAGCAAAACTTCATCTTTTTTGTCAGCCACAGCCAGTATTGCACTGATCTCTTCGCGGAGTGACTCCACTTCACGGGCATCCATACTACCTTTAAAGTCCAAAACATAAAGATTTGGCTTCTGTATGCCTTTCTGACCCGTTTTGGCTTCCGCTTTTTTCTGTTTAGCGTCACTTTTTTGCTGTTTTTTAAATGTTTTTTGCCAAATTTTTTGTTCTGCTTCACTCATTCGAGCCTGCTGCATCTGGCGCTGTCTTTCCTTGTATGACTTACCAAGATTAGTCAGCTTCAATTCCCCTTTGTGCATTGTTTTACGTACACCTAATCCGATACAAACGACCGTCAGAATGGCGATTGCCAAAACCACCGTGAGCACTTTGGCTAAGAACAATCCGTATAGAGACAAATATTCCACAGCTCCACCTTTATTAATTGATGAACAATATGTTTGTTTCATTCTAACTAAAAACCGAATACCTTGCCCTAACAGTTTGCTTAACCTATCTCAATTGGAGTTACACTCTTTTACCCATTTTTCACCAATGCAGGCAAATTTGACGGGAACCTTAAGTTTTGTTCTGATGATGACCTGTATGAGCCATCCTGAAATGGCAGTCATAGATTCACAAGCAATATAGGAAGATTGTTCGATGTTTGATTACCAACCCAATAGTCATCTGCTACAACAAAAAATTATTTTAATAACCGGTGCTGGCGATGGCATTGGGCGCGAAGCCGCGCTGACTTATGCCCGCCACGGTGCACAAGTTATTCTGCTGGGACGTACCACCGCTAAACTGGAAGCAGTCAGGCAGCAAATTGCAAACGATAGTGGTTTATCTGCTGACATTTATACGATGGATCTGCTGACAGTGACCGCAGAAGAATGCCAAACTTTCGCCAACTATCTGGCCCAGCATTATTCACATTTGGATGGTGTCTTGCACAACGCTGGGCTTCTTGGTGCTGTTTCCCCTATCGTAGAACAGCCTGTACAACTTTGGCATGAAGTGATGCAAGTGAATGTCAACGCTACTTTTATGCTGACTCAGGCATTGATCCCTCTATTATTAAAATCCACTAGCGCTTCTTTGGTGTTCACCAGCTCCAGTGTCGGCCGTGAGGGCAGAAGTGGTTGGGGAGCATATGCTGTTTCCAAATTTGCTACAGAAGGCCTAATGCAAGTTTTGGCACAAGAATATCGGGATACTTCCCTGCGTATTAACTGCATCAATCCTGGCGGAACAAGCACCAGCATGCGAGCATGTGCTTTTCCTGATGAAAATCCCGCTAAGTTAAAAACACCAGCGGATATTATGCCTGTCTATCTTTATGTAATGGGAGATGACAGCCGAAATGATTCTGGCATCAGTTTTGATGCTCAACCCGGACGCAAAGCGGGACCTGCTGAATCGTGACCAGAGATAATAGCCAGTACCAGAAAAGGCAACAACGCCTGAAAGAAAAAGTCGATGCCCGTATTGAAGCAGCACAACAAGAACGGGGGATTGTTATTGTGTTCACAGGAAACGGTAAAGGAAAAACTACCGCTGCATTTGGCACAGTTACTCGTGCAATCGGGCATGGACAACGTGCTGGTGTTATCCAATTCATCAAAGGGACATGGGAAAGCGGTGAAAGGAACTTGCTGATACAGCAAGGTGTTGAATTTCATATGATGGCAACAGGTTTCACATGGGAGACTCAAAATCGCGAATCAGACACAGCAGCCTGTCAAACAGCCTGGAAACAGGCTGCGGCAATGCTATCTGATCCTTCATTGCACCTTGTAGTGCTGGATGAATTAACCTATATGGTTAGTTATGGTTACTTAGAACTCACCGAGGTTCTGACTGCCCTTAAACAGCGTCCTGCCCATCAAAGTGTGATTATCACAGGCAGAGGATGCCATCGAGAATTACTGGAATATGCCGATACGATTACGGAAATGCGCCCGGCAAAACATGCGTTTAATGCCGGAATTAAGGCACAGAAAGGCATTGATTGGTAAATGAATCCGCTGTTTCAATCGCTTTAGATAAATGCTGATATGGCTGAAACAGCGGCTTAAACGTATTAACGACCTTTAGATGTGGTCTTCTTCCCTGCATTCTGACGAGAACTGCTTGCAGGACGTTTTCCTGCCGGACGGGATACAACCTGAGTATGTCGTCTTACCGCGCGGCGGATCTGATTAGCCTTAACGCGGCGTTGATCACGCCCAACAGCGACTTTGGTCAAAATCTCTTCATCCAAATCAACCAATTGACGTAAATAGTTAGTCTGTTCCAACCCCAACTCAGTCCAGCCACCACGCGGCAAACCTTTCGGCAGATCGATATCGCCATAACGCACACGGATCAGGCGGCTGACTTGCACACCAACGGCTTCCCATAAGCGTCTGACTTCGCGATTACGGCCTTCTGTCAGAGTAACGTTGTACCATTGGTTGATACCTTCTCCACCTTTAAACGCAATGGTCTTAAATGAAGCCGGGCCATCTTCCAGTTGTACACCTTGTGTCAATTGACGGAGTTTTGCGTTATCGACTTCACCGAACACACGAACTGCATATTCACGCTCAACTTCGCGGCTTGGGTGCATTAAACGGTTAGCCAATTCCCCATCGGTAGTAAACAACAACAACCCGCTGGTATTAATATCCAGACGCCCTACCGCAATCCAGCGTGCGCCTTGCATTTTTGGCAGACGATCAAACACAGTCGGACGGCCTTCAGGATCATGGCGGGTACACAATTCACCTTCCGGTTTATAATAAGCCAAAACACGGCAAATTGTTTTCTGTGGCTCTTTGATATTTAAGATCCGTCCATCCAGACGAATTTTTATTGAGGGCTTAACTTCGATTCGATCACCCAACGTTGCAATCTTACCATCAATGCTAATGCGTCCTTGTTGGATATACCCCTCGATTTCGCGACGGGAACCATGACCAGAACGCGCGAGAACTTTTTGTAACTTTTCTGTTTTATCGCTCATTGAGCAACCTCTATTGTCGCCTTCACAGGCGTCGTGATACTAAATAAAAATTGAATCGTATACTTTAAAAAAAACGTACACTTTATAAAAAAGGTGTTACATCACCTTCGCCTTCACGAAGAATTACTGGTGAATCCCCAGTCAAATCTATTACCGTCGTCGGTTGCTGCCCAAGATAACCACCGTGAATGATTAAATCAACTTGTTTACCCAAAGTATCCTTAATCTCTTCAGGATCAGATTCGGCAAAATCATTTCCGGGCAAAATTAAGCTACATGACATCAATGGCTCACACATCCCTTCCAGCAAGGCCAACGCAATAGGATTAGAAGGAACTCGCAAGCCGATGGTTTTGCGTTTTTCATTCATCAAGCGACGCGGTACTTCTTTTGTCGCCTGTAAAATAAAAGTGTAATTGCCTGGCGTGTTATTTTTGATCAACCTGAACGCCTGATTATCTACATGAGCATAAGTGGCAATTTCAGACAAGTCACGACACATCAACGTAAAATTGTGGCGTCCTTCCAATTGGCGAATACGGCATATACGGGTCATAGCATCCTTATTTTCAAGGCAACAACCAATGGCATAACCTGAATCAGTAGGATAGATGATAACTCCGCCTTTTTTCAGTACATCCACACTTTGATCAATAAGACGGATTTGTGGATTGTCAGGGTGGATATAAAAAAACTGGCTCATAAATATAACCTCTATACTTCTATGCAGCCCCAAGCCGTGACCAATCGTGCCATATCGGTACAACATCACCGGGTAACCACAAATTGCGCCCAAGTTCTATCCATGAACAAGGTTGGTGAAAATCCGATCCTAATGATACTTTCAACCCATATTCTCTTGCCAGCTGACCAAGTTGTTGTCTTTCATTAGGGGCTTGCTGGCACTGTGCAACTTCCATTGCATCACCACCATGTTGTTTAAACCAAACTATTAACCGTTTTAGCCACTTCGTCGACAAATTATACCTACCGGGATGGGCAATCACAGCCCGTCCCCCTGCCTGATGAATGGTTTCAATAGCCTGCTCGATTGTACACCATTGCGGTGGGACATAACCGATTTTTCCCTTTACCAGATATTTTTTGAACACTTTCGGGATAGTCGGTACAACTCCCGTTTCTACCAAATAACGGGCAAAATGGCCGCGAGTGACTTGTCCACCATTGGCTAATCTAGATGCACCTTCCCAAGCATCGGCAATGCCTGCTTTGGCCAACCGTTGCCCCATTTCAATACCACGCTGTTGCCTTAAATCAACTTGATGCGCTAAAAACTTCCGTAAGGAAATAGAGTTGATATCAATGTGTAAGCCAACGATATGAATTTCCAGATTTTGCCATAATGTCGAAATTTCAACGCCGGATATCAATGTTAATGGCAAATTATTTTGCTGAATATGATTTAAAGCAGACGGAATACCCTCCGTCGTATCATGATCGGTAATTGCCAGTACATCAATACCCATAGCAATGGCTCTGTCCACGAGCTGCTCAGGTGATAAAACACCATCTGAAGCGGTCGTATGGCTATGCAGATCATAGCGTTTTGTCATTTCACTGGCGGCTTCAGTCATTGTTTTTTTACCTGTTTTTCGGATGGGAAAAAGGCACTATCGATTAAAGTGATATGAAGCGCAATCAAGCGCAAAGCGGTAATGATAACACAAGAGTAAAAAAAATCATTGACAAGCAAACCTCGAACCAGTTTACTAGTACACAGGTTAACTGAAACACTCTTTACTAAAAAAACCTTTATCAAAAATCCATTGAATCAATGAGGCACTCGAAATGAGCGTATTTATGCAACCTAAGCAGTCAAAGCGTTGGTGGCACAACTTCCCAGTCAGGGCGGTTGGCTCACGCACATAAATCAAGAATAGATACGCAAGTGCCAAAACCCGCCCTCAAGAGGCGGGTTTTTTTGTAGCTATTTTCTTATAACGCAAGTTTTTATGAATAAAGATTAGAAATGGGGTATGAAGATGACTGGCAAAGAATTTAATATCTCTATAAGTCAGGTGGATACTCTCTACCAGACAGATCCAACACTGCTTTTTCACCAACTTTGTAGTAATCGCCCAGCAACGTTATTGCTGGATTCTGCTGAAATTCACAGTAAAAAGAATCTCAAAAGCATCCTGATCATTGATAGCGCTATGCGCATTACAGCCAATGGGCGTCAAGTTACTTTTGAAGCACTCACTGAAAATGGCCAAAACCTGATCCCGATACTCGCGAATTTACTTTCAGACAAAGCCCAATTAGACGTAGAGCCGAAGGTTATGCAAGCACGGTTTCCTGCTATTGAGCACAATCTGGACGAAGACAGCCGGCTAAAATCCGATTCAGTTTTTGATGCATTGCGTGCCCTGACAGCATTAGCATCCTTCTCAGAATCTCCCGATGCCATTTTTGTTGGTGGATTGTTTGCTTATGATTTAGTAGCCGGTTTTGAACCATTGCCTACAGTAGAAGATCGCCAACGCTGCCCTGATTTCTGTTTTTATCTCGCAGAAACGCTATTAGTGATCGACCATCAAGATAAACACTCACGTCTGCAAACTTTATTGTTTGGTGAATCCGATTCAGAAAGAAAACGCCTTAAAGAGCGTTTAGCAACCTTAGTTACAGCTATTTCAGCCCCACTTCAGCCACTCTTACCTGTCACACTGCCCGGTATTACTGTTGGCTGCGATCAAAGTGATGAACAATACGCAAATATCGTACGCCAGCTACAGCAATTTATCCGTCAAGGGGATATTTTTCAGGTAGTTCCATCACGTCGTTTCACCTTGCCATGCCCTTCTCCGCTGAGCGCTTATCATGTATTGAAAAAACAAAATCCAAGCCCTTATATGTTTTTTATGCAAGATCAGGATTTTTGCCTGTTTGGGGCTTCACCAGAAAGTGCTCTTAAATATGATGCCAACAACCGCCAGATCGAAATTTATCCGATAGCCGGTACTCGACCACGCGGACGCGATAACAACGGGGAATTGGATGCCGATCTTGATAGCCGAATTGAGCTGGAAATGCGCACGGATGCTAAAGAAATGTCTGAGCATGTGATGTTAGTTGATTTAGCTCGCAACGATTTAGCCCGTATCTGCGAACCAGGCAGTCGATATGTCGCCGATTTAACCAAAGTCGATCGCTATTCATTTGTTATGCATCTGGTTTCCCGTGTTGTCGGCACACTCCGGCATGATTTAGATGTCTTCCATGCCTATCAAGCCAGCATGAATATGGGCACATTGACGGGAGCCCCTAAAGTTCGGGCGATGCAACTCATCGCAGAATATGAAGGTGAACGGCGTGGCAGTTATGGCGGAGCCGTCGGTTACTTCACTGGCAAAGGGGATTTTGATACCTGCATAGTAATCCGTTCTGCCTATGTGGAAAACGACCAAGCTACCATTCAAGTTGGAGTAGGTGTGGTGCTGGACTCCATTCCCCAGTCAGAAGTAGATGAAACTCACAGTAAAGCCAGAGCCGTTATTCGCGCAATTGCACAAGCACATCATGTGGAGGTAACATTCTGATGGCTAATATTCTTTTACTCGATAATGTAGATTCCTTCACATATAACCTTGTGGATCAACTGCGTACTCATGGTCACCATGTCATTATTTATCGCAATACCGTGTCAGCAGCCATCATTATTGCCAAACTTAATGAGATGGAATCTCCTCTTTTAATGTTATCCCCCGGTCCAGGGAAACCCTCAGAGGCAGGCTGTATGCCTGAATTGATCAAGCAAGTGATAGGCCAGATCCCAATAATCGGAATTTGTCTTGGACATCAGGCGATTATTGAAGCTTATGGAGGAAAAGTTTCTGCTGCTCAGGAAATTCTGCATGGCAAGGCAACACCCGCTATCCATGATGGGAAAGATATGTTTTCCGGCCTACCAAATCCTTTGTCTGTTGCTCGTTACCATTCTCTTGCCGCTGTGCATACTCCGACAGCACTGACTGTCTCTGCTTCATGTGGCGATATCGTGATGGCTGTGCGCCATGATGAGCACAAAGTTTGTGGTTTTCAGTTCCATCCCGAATCTATTTTAACTACGCGGGGTGCCAAACTGCTCGAACAAACACTGGCTTGGGCATTGAGCTGACGATTTAAGGGTTGTGAGTTTGGGTATCGAATGAAAGGCACTAAACTTAAAGGGATGGAAAAATGCAGTTGATTTTTGACAAATTATTCAGTGCTCAGGCACTGACACAACAAGAAAGCCAGCAGCTATTCACTGCCATTATTCATGGTGAGCTGAGCGATACACAACTGGCTGCTGTATTAATTAGCCTGAAGCTGCGTGGCGAGCAGCCACAAGAAATTGCGGGCGCAGCCCAGGCGTTCCTGGCAAACGCAGCCCCCTTTCCTCGCCCTGATTACACGTTTTGTGATATCGTCGGCACAGGTGGAGACGGTTCCAATAGTATCAATATTTCAACAGCCAGCGCCTTTATTGCTGCTGCTTGTGGCCTTAAGGTGGTAAAACATGGAAATCGCAGTATTTCCAGTCGGTCTGGATCATCTGATTTATTAGCTGCATTCGGCATTGCATTGGATGCCCAAGCTGAAAAATCACGCAGAGCCTTGGATGAAATTGGTGTCTGCTTCCTGTTCGCACCTCAATATCACAGTGGATTCCGTCATGCGGTGCAAGTTCGCCAGCAACTAAAAACTCGAACATTATTTAATGTGCTTGGCCCGTTGATCAATCCGGCGCGTCCTCCTGTTTCTCTCATCGGAGTCTATGGCCCTGAATTAGTTGAACCCATAGCCCATACCTTACACGCTTTGGGTTATCAACGCGCCGCCGTTGTACACAGTGGAGGAATGGACGAAGTTGCCTTACATGCACCAACCTATGTTGCAGAACTTCATCACGGTGAAATTAGCCAATATCAGTTAACAGCAACAGATTTTGGTTTGCCAAGCCATCCCATATCTTCACTGAAAGGTGGATCACCTGAAGAAAACCGCAACATGTTAGCAATGTTATTGCAAGGCCACGGAAGCAAAGCCCATGCTCATGCCGTAGCAGCTAATGTGGCTCTGTTAATGAAGATCCACGGGCAAGAAGATCTACGGGAAAATACTCAATTGGCACTCGATACTATTTACAGCGGCCAGGCTTATGAAAAAGTAACGGCATTGGCAGCAAGGACTAGATCATGAAAACCAGCGTATTACAGAAAATTGTTGAAGATAAAGCAGCATATCTGGTTACTCGTAAGGCAGAGCAACCGCTGGAAAGCTTTATTGATGTTATCGTTCCAAGTCATCGTCGGTTTTATCAGGCGTTGACCCATAAGCAAACCGTTTTTATTTTGGAATGCAAAAAGGCATCTCCATCAAAGGGGCTGATTCGTGAAGATTTCGATCCCGTTCATATTGCAAAAACTTATCAACCTTATGCTGCTGCAATCTCTGTCTTGACCGATGAAAAATACTTTCAGGGCAGTTATGATTTTCTGGCAATGGTCAGTTCTGCGGTACATCAACCTGTTTTGTGCAAAGATTTTATTATTGATGCCTATCAGGTTTATCTTGCCCGTTATTATCAGGCTGATGCTATTTTACTGATGCTTTCTGTCCTTGATGACGATACGTATCGTAAATTGTCTGCATTGGCACACAGTCTTGATATGGGTGTACTGACCGAAGTCAGTAATGAAGATGAACGGCAACGGGCAATTAAATTGGGTGCAAAGGTTATTGGCATCAATAACCGAGATCTACGTGATTTGTCCATTGATTTAGAGCGTACCCGTAGACTGTCTGTTGGTTTACCTGAAGACACTATCGTCATCAGTGAATCTGGTATCCACCAACATCGCCAGGTGCGGGAATTGAGCCAGTTTGCCGATGGTTTTCTTATTGGTAGTTCTTTAATGGCACAACAAAATTTAGATTTAGATCTCGCTTTACGCCGCCTGATTTTGGGTGACAACAAAGTTTGTGGTCTGACTCGCCCACAGGATGCGAAAGCTGCGTTGCAAATGGGTGCCGTTTACGGTGGTTTAATTTTTGCTGAAAAATCACCGCGCAAAATTAGTCTGCAAAAAGCTCAACAAATCATCAATGAAGCCTCTCTTCTATATGTTGGTGTGTTTCAAAATCAACCCATTGATTTTGTCAATAATATCGCCCGTAAACTTTCGCTCACCGCAGTTCAACTGCACGGAGGTGAAGATGAAAACTACATTAACTCCCTACGCTCGGTACTACCTGAACATTGTGAAATTTGGAAAGCCATTAATATGTCTAATGCTGTAGCAGTTTCCGCAATACCTCATGTTGATCACTTATTGTTGGATAACGGAGCAGGAGGAACAGGAAAATCATTTGACTGGCAGTTAATCAACCCACTCATTCAGCATAACAGTTTTCTGGCTGGTGGCCTGAACGCTGAAAACTGCCAAATGGCAGCAACATTTGGCTGTTATGGACTGGATTTTAACTCAGGAATTGAAGTGTCTCCGGGTATCAAAAGCAGCCAGAAAATCAAGCAGGTGTTTCAACAATTGCGCTGTTATCACTAATTTTTCAGATAAAAATGGATGAGTAGAACAATGAGTAAATTGAATCCTTATTTTGGCGACTTTGGTGGACAATTTGTGCCACAAATTTTGATCCCTGCACTTAACCAATTAGAAGAAGCCTTTATTGACGCACAGAAAGATCCTGAATTTCAGCATACATTTCAGGATCTCCTGAAAAACTATGCAGGCAGACCCACTGCCTTAACACTGTGTCAAAACCTGACTAAAGGGACAAAAACACGTTTGTACCTGAAACGTGAAGATTTGCTCCACGGCGGTGCTCACAAAACCAATCAGGTTTTAGGACAAGCATTGTTGGCAAAACGCATGGGAAAGCATGAAATCATTGCTGAAACAGGCGCTGGTCAACATGGCGTCGCAACCGCCCTGGCTTGTGCGTTATTAGGGCTGAAGTGCCGTATTTATATGGGAGCAAAAGATATTGAACGCCAATCGCCCAATGTTTTTCGCATGCGTTTGATGGGGGCACAAGTGCTCCCTGTCCATAGCGGCTCGGCAACCTTGAAAGATGCCTGTAACGAAGCAATGCGTGACTGGTCGGGTTGCTATGAAAAAGCGCATTATCTATTGGGCACTGCGGCTGGCCCTCACCCATATCCGACAATGGTACGAGAATTTCAACGTATGATTGGTGAAGAAGCCAAAGCTCAAATTCTGGAAAAAGAAGGCCGTTTACCTGATGCCGTCATTGCCTGCATTGGTGGTGGTTCAAATGCCATCGGTTTGTTTGCTGAATTCATTCCAGAAAATGATGTCCGCTTGATTGGTGTTGAACCTGCTGGGCATGGTATTGAAACTGGAGAGCATGGTGCCCCATTGAAACACGGAAGATTGGGAATTTACTTTGGCATGAAAACGCCAATTATGCAGACAGAAGACGGGCAGATTGAAGAATCTTATTCCATTTCGGCGGGTTTAGATTTTCCTTCCGTTGGTCCGCAACATGCCTATTTAAACAGCATCGGTAGAGCCGATTATGTTTCAATTACTGATGATGAAGCGCTGGAGGCCTTCCAGGAACTCTCACGCAATGAAGGTATTATTCCTGCACTGGAATCCTCTCATGCTTTGGCTTATGCCTTGAAAATGATCCATGAGTCTCCAGACAAGGAACAATTATTCATTGTCAATTTATCTGGCCGTGGTGACAAAGACATCTTTACCGTTCACGATATTTTAAAATCCAGGGGGGAAATCTGATGGGACGTTACGAACAACTTTTTAAGAAGCTGCAAAACAAAAAACAAGGCGCTTTTGTTCCTTTTGTCACCCTTGGCGATCCTAATCCCGAATTATCGTTGGAAATTATTGATACCTTGATTTCAGGTGCTGCTGATGCGCTTGAATTGGGTATTCCGTTCTCAGATCCCCTGGCTGACGGCCCAACTATCCAAAATGCCAATCTGCGTGCGTTATCATCCAAGGTCACTCCCACATTATGTTTTGACCTGCTGGCTAAAATTCGAGCTAAACACACTGATATACCCATTGGCCTGTTAGTTTACGCCAATCTCGTCTTTCACAATGGCATTGATGAATTTTATCGTCGCTGCAAAAATGCGGGTGTTGACTCCGTACTTGTGGCTGATGTGCCGTTATCTGAGTCATCGCCTTTCCGTTCAGCCGCCATAAAGCATGATATTGCCCCGATCTTTATTTGTCCCCCTAATGCAAATGATGATTTACTGCGTGAAGTTGCTTCATTTGGACGTGGATATACCTATCTGCTATCAAGAGCGGGAGTAACTGGTAGTGAAAATCGCGCTCCACAGCCACTTAATCATATTATTAACAAGCTCAAAGAATATCACGCTGCCCCTGCTATACAAGGTTTTGGCATTTCAGAGCCAGAGCAGGTTATGAACGCTCTCAATGGCGGTGCGGCGGGTGCAATTTCAGGTTCAGCTGTTGTCAACATTATTGAAGATAACTTGCATCAACCCAACATCATGCTGGAAAAATTAATGAATTTTGTTCGTGCCATGAAAAACGCCACCCAATTATGAACACGCGATAGATAGTAAGTACAAAAAATGGGGCAATTACGCCCCATTGGTTCTCTCTTATGTCAAAGTCAAACACACACGTAGCTTTAATTAGAAACTATAACCAACACCGAACATAAAGACCCACGGATCAAGGCGGGTTTTATATTTTTTATCTACATCACCGGCTTTGAATTTCACATCAGTTTCAATATTCATCCACCAAAGCGAAGTATTCAGCATCCAGTTTTTGTTCAGTTGATAATCCAGACCAACCTGCCCAGCGATACCCCAAGAATCTTTCAGATCCAAGCTATTTAAATTAGCAGCCTTCACGGTTGCATTATTATTAAATTTTTCGCTAAAGAAAGTAGTGTAGTTAACACCAATCCCAACATAAGGACGAAATTCATTTTCTGTAGCACCAAAATAATATTGTGCCATTAGCGTTGGTGGTAAATGTTTAACTTCAGCGACCTCACCCGCTCCTGGTAAACTGACTCTATGCTGGAATGGTGTCGCTGCCAATAATTCAACACCAATATTATCAGTAATCATGTAACCAAAAGTTAAACCCAACTGAGTATTATTATTGACACCAAAAGATCCCAATCCTAATACATTATCAGAACCCGCATGAGGCCTTACCGTTGCTGTACCCGCACGGAACAGGAAGTCACCTGCTTCATGGGCAAAAGTCAATGACGGGGCTAACGTAGCAACAGCCAATACAAGCGCAGAAATCTTCTTCATTATCCATCCCATTTATGTGGTTTTAAACCAGTCCGAAATATACCCGTTTGTTTACCATTGTGATCTAAGACAGATCACATCTTTTAAATATTTTTGGCGAAGTAAGGTATTTACCGCTTACCGCTTTATTATTTCATTTACTGGACATTTTAAATTGATCTAAATCAAAATTCTCTGCATATTAATTTTAATACCACCCATGATTTATATCTTAATATCAACTTTTAAATGAATAACAATAAATAATAATAGAAATTATACATTAAAAACCTTTATTTAATATTCCAACCTCTCATCAATTTATTAACACAAAGTTAATGAATTGATCATTTATATAAAATCTACACTGAGGAAATCTGGCAAAAAAGAACGCTTACTCCCACTAGTCTCAACATACAGGATCAAGCATTGGAGTAAATCTTAGGTATCCAATAATCCCCCTAACAAGGTACAATTGTTCCCTATTGTTGTTTTATTTGATAGGAGCCACTTTCATGCCCATCACGGCAAATACCCTGTATCGTGACAGCATCAACTTTTTAAAGAATCAACTGTTGAATATTGTCATCCTCTCTGTCTTAGCCGCGCTGGTGACAACACTGCTGGGGCATTTACTCATGCCGAATGATGAACAGCTCAATTTATTAGCCGAGTTGCAAAATATAGTCAAAGAGTCCGGCAATACAGGTATCCAACGTTTCGTGATGCAATTAACGCCAGATGAGCAGTTCATGTTAATGCGCACAATGTTCGGAGTTTTATTTACCCATATATTTGGTAGTACCCTACTAACGGCCAGTATGCTGGTACTCATCAGTGCTATCTCTAGCGGTCAGCAAACTAATGCCATTCATGCCAGTACATTATCAATAACACAACTACCCAAGATGTTCTTGCTAATGTTTATTAGTACCCTATTGGTCCAAATCGGCTACGCTTTAATGGTCTTGCCGGGGATACTGTTTTCTATTGCATTCTCACTGGCTCCTATTTTTTTGTTTGAAAAAGGCAAAAATGTTTTTGCAGCCATGCAAAATAGTTGGAAGTTGGCATTTGGTAATATGCGGTTGTTGATCCCAGCTATACTGTTATGGCTTGTCGCCAAGCTAATCCTGGCTCTTGTACTGACAAAAATGCCCGATATGTTGCTATCAGTACTGGATAATTTCTTATCATCCCTGTTACTGATTTATCTATTCCGTTTGTATATGTTAATCAAACCACAAAATAAAACCATACACGGTATCTAATAATCACTGAATAATAAGCACCTAAAATAGTTCACCTCACTGCAATGTAGCGAGGTGAACTGTAGTTACTTCTCCTGTTTTTCCTCCACATGCTGCTTACTTTGAAGTAAACGAATAGCAAAATAGAGATCCGGCACAACTATCAAATCGTCACCGCTACGACTCAGTTTGTTCTGTTTAATCCAGCGATTCAGTTCTGTCCTGCGCCCTGCTAAGACCAATGTCACACCTTTCTCTTTTAATTCTGTGATTAACTCATCCAACACGGCAAAAACACTGACATCATCGTAAGTAAAACTAACCGTCGCATCGACCACTAACCACACAGGATCATTTGCAGCACTGTTCACATGTTGTAATACCCGTTTTTTGAAATATCCAACGTTAAAATAAGTGAGTGGAGAGTTAAAGCGGTACATCATAATGCCATCAACGGGTTTGATATCATTATTCTTATGGATGGAACGAACCATACCTTGGTCATTCACGCCCAGCAACTGATCCGAAGGCCGAAAAACTATCCGCAAAAATTGCAATAATCCCAACAAAACGGCAAAACCGATACCATCGATCACTCCCACCAGCAAGACGGCAATTAACGTAAAAATTGACAGGGTAAAAGCCTGACGATTGCGTTTTCGATAAGCCCAAAGATTTTTTAGACTCAATAAAGACCAAGTGGAAAAGATCAAAACAATACCCAGTGATGACAGAGGGATATACACCAAAAGTTCTGTCATAAATAGCAATACCAGCAAAATGGCACAAGCCGCTATCACCGACACCATTTGCGTTTTACCGCCTAGCGCATCATTGACCGCAGTACGGCTACCCGCAGCACTGACAGCAAAACCTTGTGATAATGACGAAGCAATATTGGCGATACCCAATGCCCTAAGTTCCAAATCTGCATCGACTTGGTAGCCATTTTTACTGGCAAAACTACGAGCAGTCATCATAAAACTGACGAAACTGATCACCGCTAAGTTAATAGAAGGAACCACTAAATCACGTATGATACCGGGTTCAAATTCGGGTATAGGAACAATAGGCAAACCACTCCCCATACTACCCACAATCTGGATGCCATAATGGCTGAGTTGAAATTGCCAGCTGATATAAGTCGATACGATCATTGCCACCAGTGGAGCAGGCCAACTCGGACGGAGAAAATGTACATTAAGCAGTACCAGCAGCGTCATTATTGACATCCCTACCGTCGGCCAGTGAGATTCTAATAATTTACGGGGAAGTGCAATCAATCGTTCAATCAATTCCACAGGCAACCCAGACAGCCCAAAAACTTTAGCCAACTGATCAGCCATAATGGTAATCGCAACACCGTTAATAAAGCCTTTCAAAATGGGACGAGATATAAAATCAGCGAAGGCACCCAGTCGAAAATGGCTGGCCAAAATACACCAAAATCCCGTCATTAACGTCATCACTATGGCAAGCTGCCAACGCACATGCTCATTTCCCAATGCCAGCGGTGTAACAGCAGCAGCAATGACAGCACAAGTTGCCGCATCTGGCCCAACAATCAACTGCCGCGAAGTACCGAACAGTGCATACGCAAGCATCGGTAAAATACAGGCATATAAACCAATAATGGCACTAATTCCCATTAATTCAGCATAAGCAATCGCAACGGGCAGCGCTACTGCGGCAACAGAGAGGCCCGCACGCATATCATGGCTGAAATATTCTCTACGATAATGACAGATATTTCCCAAGCCCGGCATCCAGCGATGTAATCTTTCCCACAACATGGCCTTTATGTCCTTTTGTGAAAATGGAACCTAGTTATAATGCGTTGCTAAATGGAAACTCACAAACTTCCCCTCTCCCACACTTAGCTTGTCACTCATTGTGATAAAATTACCTAAACAGATGAAAAATGTTTTTTACCTGATAAATAAACCATTTCATTGAGATCTGGTACACTCTGGCACAAATTCAAAAACATGCCATCATTGACTTCACAATGGGTTCAATTTATGAAACAACTTTTAGACTTTTTGCCGCTAGTCGTTTTCTTCGTCGTCTACAAAATGTACGACATTTTCTATGCATCTGGCGCCTTAATTGCAGCAACAGGATTAGCTGTTGTCATTACTTACCTCATTTATCGTAGAGTTGAAAAATCCTCCTTAATTACATTTGTTATGGTTGCTGTTTTCGGCACTCTGACACTGGCCTTCCACAGTGATTTATTTATTAAATGGAAAGTGACTGTAATTTATGCCATTTTTTCTCTGGTACTACTTATCAGCCAATGGGTGATGAAAAAGCCGCTAATTCAACGGATGTTAGGCAAGGAGTTAGAATTACCTGATTTTGTCTGGAACAAACTGAATATGGCTTGGGCAATCTTCTTTATTGCCTGTGCATTAGCAAATATTTATGTCGCTTTCTGGCTACCTCAAGATGTTTGGGTAAACTTTAAAGTGTTCGGATTAACGGCATTGACACTAGTCTTTACTGTATTGAGTGTGGTATATATCTACCGTCATCTTCCTCGCGAACAAAAATAATATAATGACCTTTATATGGATACCTGCCGATGCAGCGGCAGGTATTGTTGTATTCACCAAATAAAGCAAGTTTTCTAATGACACAACAACAATGCTTACCAAACGGAGAATTGGTTCTCCGTACACTGGCCATGCCTGCTGATACTAATGCCAATGGGGATATTTTCGGTGGCTGGCTGATGTCTCAAATGGATATTGGCGGCGCAATTTTGGCAAAAGAGATTGCTCTGGGGCGCGTAGTAACTGTTAGCGTAAATGGCATCAGTTTTCTGAAACCGGTTGCGGTAGGTGACGTCGTATGCTGCTACGCCCGTTGTCTTAAAACGGGAAATTCATCTATTACCATTCATATTGAAGTTTGGGTGAAAAAAGTGGCTTCTGAGCCAGTCGGTCAGCGTTATCGTGCAACAGAAGCTGTTTTCACCTATGTTGCCGTTGATGAAAATAACTCTTCCCGTCCTTTGCCTGAAGATAAAAGGCACTTTAAATTGGAACGCAGTGATTCAGAGTCATAATTCATTTTACTGATGAAGTTAGGGGATGCTTTACATCCCCTATTCAGGAAAGAGACAGTTTGGTAAGTTAAGATTGTGAAATACCAGTAGTTTTAAACTCGATAGTCGTTATATGTCCGATAGCAGGAATTTTTTCATAACGCCATTTTCTCATCGCGTTTTTCACTTCACGTTCAAAGACATTTTTTGGATCAGCAGAAATAATTTCAATATTCTTAACTCGACCATTTTCATCAATATCAAATTTTACCTTTACCTTCCCCTCAGTCCCCAACTGTAGTGCTCTGGATGGGTAAATGGGATCTGGCCTATTCAATGCCTTTGGTCCTCTGTGTACCCCGGCTTTTTCACTAATGGTATGGTGCTCCGATTTTTGATCATCCAAATTCTTCGCCGTTTGAGTTTCTTGATCAGAAATAGGTTTCAGCGGTTGTTCTGAAGCTTTTTCTGTCTTTTTCTCTCTTGGCTTAACTTCTTTTTTAACAATTTTTTTCTTTTCAGGTTTAGGCAGAGCAATTTCCGCAACAGGTTCAGGTTCAGGCTCCGGCTCAGGAAGTGATTCAGACACGGCAGGTTTGGAGACAGGTGTCTCTTCAGCAGCCAACTGGATCATGGCAACAGACATAGGTGTAACTTCTGCCTGCTTCCCTGGTTCAATGGCATGAAAAAGTGCCGTAGCAATAGAGATGTGTAAACAAATGGAAAGTAGTATCGGCCAATGTATCCAACGCATAAGAGAATTCTTGCTTAACAGCATGATAGTCAGTTTTCAGATAGATATTAGTTTAAATGCAAATGACTATCATATTCAATAAAGATTCAAAAACATCTATCCCTGACTTGCATTTCTCAAATTAAAACCTTATTGGATACACACGCTCATTCCAGTCATATCGCATAATTATTGGCTATAATCTTGGAGGTTGAAAATGTTTTTCTTAACGGAAAAATATCGAGTTGTTAAGAAAATGCTGCACATTGACCCTAAGCAATTTGCACTATATTAACATTAAATCCACTCTATATTCTGGATGAATAGAATCGATCTACGACGCTTATAAGCATCTGCCTTACGCAGTGCATATATTCGTAAATTACGACGTGACTGTCCTTCCAACCAGCGACGGCGACGACAAATACCTTGGCGGAGCATTCTCCAACGCCCTACTTCTCTTCTGCTATGTTTCATAAGTATTCCGAGTAATCTCTCATTGAATAAATAACATTATTCTTAATTGTCACTATTAGCGATGTCAACCCATTGCCAATCTATTCCATGACTCTGGGCATAATAGTACATTGTTCGAAATCATCAAATTAATAACTATCATCAACCATTCATGATTTATTTATATCAATTTGCATATATTGCATACAGTTTATGAAGTTAAGTTGTAGTTATAACTAGCTAAATAGTAATGATATTTATCATAATTAGCGCTTTTTTGCTAAAATTGCACTCTGTTCAATTAATGATATTAAGTTGATAGTTTGCCCGAATTTCTAGAAACTTGCGGCAATGACTCCATTAACTATTTAAATAAATAGGATTGATTGCCACATATGACAACTTTCTACTCTGTACTGAGCTGGCTGGCGATTTTTTTCTACTGGCTGATTATTGCCGGTATCACTATTCGAGTGTTGATGAAACGTCGTCCAGTGACATCAGCAATGACGTGGTTACTCATTATTTACATTTTTCCTTTAGTCGGAATCGTTGCTTACTTGTCATTCGGCGAATTACATCTTGGCAAACGCAGGGTTGAGCAAGCCAGACAAATGCGCTCATCTGTAGCCAAATGGTTAGCCGAGTTAAGAAACTCCCCTCAAATTTTTGCCGATAGAAACAGTGAAGTCGCGACTCCGTTGTTTCAGCTGTGTGAGCGTCGACAAAAGATCAAAGGTGTCAGTGGCAATAAAATGCAATTAATGACATCTTATGATAACTCACTAAAAGCAATTGTTCATGATATTGAAAACGCCAAATACAATATCGAGATGGTGTTTTATATATGGCAATCCGGAGGGCTGGTTGATCAGGTCACTGATGCCTTGATGTGCGCAGCCAAACGCGGTGTTAAATGTCGAATCATGGTAGATTCGGCAGGAAGCTGGCAATTTTTCCGTAGCCCTTATCCTGATATTATGCGAAAGGCAGGTATTGAATTTGTCGAGTCGCTAAAAGTGAATATCTTCCGTTTATTCTTGCGTCGTATGGACTTACGCCAGCATAGAAAAATTATTCTGATCGATAATCATATTTCATACACCGGCAGCATGAATATGGTTGACCCTCGTTTTTTTAAACAAGATGCAGGAGTCGGTCAATGGGTCGATATCATGGTGAGAATGGAAGGGCCTGTTACAACAACACTGGGGATCATTTACGCTTTTGACTGGGAAATGGAAACAGGACAACGGCATCTTCCTCCTCCACCTGAGCGTGTCACTATGCCCTTCGAACAAACCAGTGGTCATATAGCTCAAGTTATTGCTTCCGGGCCAGGGTTCCCTGATGAATTGATCCAACAATCCCTGATGACTGCTATTTTTGCTGCCCGCAAACAGCTTATTCTTACTACCCCGTATTTTGTTCCCAGCGATGATTTAATGCATGCGATTTGCACTGCGGCTATGCGCGGTGTTGATGTCAGTATCATCGTGCCAAGCCAAAATAACTCATTTCTTGTTCGCTGGGCCAGTCGGGCGTTTTTTACGGAATTACTGGAAGCCGGCGTGCAAATTTATCAATTTGAAGATGGTCTGTTACACACTAAAAGTGTCTTAGTCGATGGGCAACTCAGTATGGTCGGTTCTGTCAATTTAGATATGCGTAGCTTGTGGCTGAATTTTGAAATTACAGTGGTAATTGATGATGAACACTTTGGCAATGATTTAACACTGGTTCAACAAAACTATATTATGCGTTCAACATTGCTTGAAAACAATAAATGGGAAAAACGTCCTGTTTGGCATCGTATCCTTGAACGTATCTGTTACTTTTTCAGTCCACTTTTATAATTCATGATAGAAAAAATTGACCAGTCACTTTTTCAACATGAATATTTTCATCACGAATAACAGTATTCATTCAATACAGAACATGTTTTAATTTCACCTTGTGATTAATCTCGGACCTTGCATCATGGAAAATCAACCGACACATTCTATGCAATTGGACTTAAATAACCGAATGACTGAAGATGAAGCGCTTGAAAAAGCCTATGATATCTTTTTGGAACAAGCGCTTTCTCATCTCGATCCGGCTGACAGCCTATTGTTTAATTTGCAATTTGAAGAACGGGGCGGTGTTGAATTATTGGAACCGTCAGGAGTCTGGTTTGAACATGTTGATTTTGATCTGGATCCAGACTTTTTTTCAGAAGTCATTATTGGCCTGGCTGAATCAGACGATGCCGAAATTGATGACATCTTTGCCCGTGTCTTGATCTGCCGGGAAAAATCTCACTCCATCTGCCATATCCTATGGAAAAAATAATCAGACAGCCCTCCCCAAGGTACCTCCCTGATCGGTAAAAATGCCCTCATTTTGAGGGCATTGAATTTAAATTCGTGACAGCGTCACACTGGCAGAATCTAACGGGTTAGAGTGGATCAACCTTAAGGCAAGACACCGCATGTTTAAAACTTCCTTCAAGCAATGGTCGAGTCTTGGCACATTCGGCATCAGCCTTTGGACAGCGAGTGCGGAATACACATCCAGACGGGGGATCAATCGGTGAAGGCAGTTCTCCTTCCAACAATTCAATATGCTTGTTACGCTCTTTGTCTGGATCAGGGATCGGCACCGCCGACATAAGCGCTCTGGTATATGGATGCAACGGATTATGATAAACCTCGTCGTAAGTGCCTAATTCTACAGCATTCCCCAAATACATCACCAAAACGCGGTCTGATATGTGTTTTACTATTGATAGATCATGGGCAATAAATATCAGGGAAAGTCCCATTTCCCGCTGTAATTCCTGCAACAAATTAACGACTTGTGCCTGAATGGAAACATCCAATGCTGAAACAGGTTCGTCGCAGATAACTAATTTAGGTTCCAGAATCAAGGCGCGAGCAATTCCAATACGCTGGCACTGTCCACCCGAGAATTCATGCGGGTAACGGTTTATCAGGTTAGGCAACAACCCTACCCGCATCATGATCTTTTGAACTTTTTCTTTTACTTGCCCATCTTTCATTTTGGGGTAATACGTTTTCAATGGCTCTGCAATAATATCACCAATGGTCATACGCGGATTCAACGATGCCAAAGGGTCCTGAAAAATCATCTGAATATCATTGCGAATATCCCGCCATTGTTTGTCATTCATATCCAGCAGGTTCTTGCCAAGCCAGGTGACTGCACCACCAGACGCTTTCACTAACCCAATGACTGCTCTGGCAAGTGTTGATTTTCCGCAGCCAGATTCTCCCACAACTCCCAGAGTTTCACCTTCATATAGCCTTAAGGTAACGCCATCTACCGCTTTTAAGGTTTTTGCCTGCTGCCAGAACCACTGTTTTCCATCTTTAATATCAAAATAAACTTTGAGGTCATCAACTTCCAATAAGGCACGTTTTTCAGCTATTGTGCTCATACTAATTCCTCCTGGCGTTTAAAGCAGGCACGCAAGCGCCCAAGGCCAAATTGTTCCAGCTGTGGTTCCTCACGAACACAATGCTCTGTGGCAAATTGACAACGCGGCTGGAATGGGCATCCCTTTGGCAAACGCAATAAATTGGGGGGATTGCCTTGAATCGTTTCCAATGATTCCTCATCACCGTCCAGACGGGGAACCGCATTCAATAACCCGATAGAGTATGGATGTGTAGGCCGGTAAAATACGTCACGCGCCGTGCCATATTCCATCGTTCTCCCTGCATACATCACTAATACTTTGTCACAAATGCCGGCAACCACCCCCAGGTCATGGGTAATCATGATGATGGCAGTGTTAAACTCTTTTTTCAGCTCGTTAAGCAACGTCATAATCTGTGCCTGAACGGTCACGTCCAATGCCGTTGTCGGTTCATCGGCAATCAACAACTTCGGTTGACACAATAACGCCATAGCAATCATGACTCGTTGGCGCATACCACCAGAGAATTCATGAGGGTACATTTTCATACGCTTACGAGCTTCTGGCATCTTAACGGCATCCAACATACGAATGGATTCCTCAAAAGCCGCGCTTTTACTCATACGTTTGTGCAGCATCAATACTTCAATTAATTGATCACCCACCCGCATATAAGGGTTAAGGGAAGTCATGGGATCTTGAAATATCATCGAGATCTCTTCTGCCCGCATTCGGTTCAGTTCTTTTTCTTTCAGGTTGAGAATCTCTCTCCCATTAAAGTGGGCAGAACCACTGACAGAACCATTGCTGGCCAATAACCCCATTAATGCAAATGCCGTCTGCGATTTGCCAGAACCGGATTCTCCCACGATCCCCAGGGTTTCTCCGGCCTGTAAGTCAAAATTCAATTTATTTACGGCAGTTACGTTACCGTCTGGCGTGCTGAATATGACATCCAGATCTTTTACCGATAGGAGTGATTCAACATTTTTCGAAGTTTCTACGCTATTCATAGGCTCTCCTTAACGGTCTTTCGGGTCGAGGGCATCTCGCAGGCCGTCACCAATAAAGTTAAAACAAAACAGGGTCATTACCAGAAAGCCTGCCGGAAATAACAGTAACCACGGAGCTACTTCCATTGAGTTGGCGCCATCACTTAACAAAGCGCCCCAACTGCTGAGTGGTTCCTGAGTTCCCAAGCCAAGGAAGCTTAAGAAGGATTCAAACAGGATCATACTAGGTACAAGTAATGAGGCATAAACCACCACAACACCCAATACGTTTGGCACGATATGGCGCAAAACGATATTACGGGTAGAAACCCCACAAACCAACGCTGCTTCGATGAATTCCTTGCGTTTTAAACTCAATGTCTGACCACGGACGATACGTGCCATGTCCAGCCACGACACCATGCCGATTGCAACGAAAATCAACAGGATGTTTTGACCAAAGAAAGTAACCAGAAGGATAACAAAGAACATGAATGGGAAAGAGTTGAGGATTTCCAACAAACGCATCATAACCATGTCAATTTTGCCGCCAAGATAGCCTGACATCGCACCATACAACGTGCCAAATAACACGGCAATTAAAGCTGCGGCAATCCCAACCATCAATGAAATGCGCCCGCCAATGGCAACGCGCACCAACAGATCACGCCCTGATGAATCGGTGCCAAAATAGTGTTTGGATTCAAAATCCGGCGGCATCGTCATCATATTCCAATCTGTATCATCGTACGCAAATTGGGACAACATCGGGGCTAAGATCACAAATAATGTGATCAGGAATAGAATACATAAACTCGTAATCGCCGCCTTGTTATGCATAAAACGGCGACGAGCATCCTGCCACAAACTGCGGCCCTCAATTTCCAGTTGCTCAGAAAAATTTTCCAGAGCTTCGCTATTTTTTTTATTCAGTAACATTGCGTGCTCCAGTTCTAATAACGAATTTTCGGATCAATGACGGCATACAGCACATCAACGATGGCATTAAATATAATGGTCAGGCTCCCCACCAGAATCGTCAAACTCAGTACCAGTGAGTAATCACGGTTTAATGCGCCATTGACAAACAATTGTCCCAAGCCAGGTAAACCGAAAATGGTCTCGATAACCATTGAACCCGTAATGATCCCCACAAATGCAGGCCCCATGTAAGAGATAACGGGCAATAAGGCAGGTTTTAACGCATGACGGAAAATAATCTTCCGCAATGGCAACCCCTTGGCCCGTGCCGTACGAATAAAGTTGGAATGCAAAACTTCTATCATGGAACCGCGGGTAATACGGGATATGCTGGCAATATAAGAGAGGGAAAGTGCAACCATTGGCAAAAGTATATACTTAGGTGCCCCGCCATTCCAGCCTCCTCCCGGCAACCATTTTAGTGTAATGGCGAATATCAAAACTAATAAGGGGGCAACCACGAAACCAGGGATCACGACTCCTGTCATGGCAAACCCCATTACCGTGTAATCCCATTTCGTATTCTGGTTCAATGCCGCAATAACCCCTGCACTGACACCCAATATAACCGCCATAACAAAGGCAGCAAATCCCAATTTAGCAGAAACAGGCAAAGCTTCTGCAACCAGATCATTGACACTGTAGTCTTTATATTTGAATGAAGGGCCAAAATCCCCTTTAGAAAGTTGAATTAAGTAATTGAAATATTGTTTATAAATAGGATCATTTAGATGATATTTTGCTTCAATATTTGCCATAACTTCTGGCGGTAGCTTCCTTTCTCCTGTAAATGGGCTACCTGGAGCAAGCCGCATCATAAAAAACGAAATAGTAATAAGTATAAAAAGTGTCGGGATCGCCTCTAAGCAGCGACGTAAAATAAATTTTAGCATTGCCCGTTCCTACTGTTTGGCCAAACCGTGGCTTTTAATTATTTAACAAGCAGGTGACCCCACTAGATCACCCGCTAATTCCTAATGTTTTATTATGTACAGATCTTTGGTATGGAAGTTGTCTAATGGATCTTTACCGGTATAACCACCTACATAAGGTTTTAGCAAACGAGAATTTGTATAGTAATAGATTGGAATAATTGCAGAATCTTTATCCAATTGCGCATTAGCCTTAGCATAAACTTCAGCACGTTCTTCATCCGTTTTTACCTGAAGTGATTGCTTCATTAATGCATCAAATTCTTTGCTCTTATAATGGGCGGTGTTATTACTGCTATTGGATAACATAGGATTCAAGAAGGTAGAAGCTTCGTTATAATCAGCACACCATCCTGCACGGGCGATGTCATAGTTGCCTTGATGGCGGGAATCAAGGAAAGTTTTCCATTCCTGATTTTCAAGAGAAACATCTATACCGATATTCTTTTTCCACATAGAAGCAGCGGCAATGGCTAACTTTTTATGCAGATCGGAAGTATTGTATAGTAGCTTAATTTTCAAGGGATTATCTTTAGTAAATCCAACCTCTGCCAAAAGTTTTTTCGCTTCTTCGTTGCGCTGCTGCTGATTTAATTTGGTATACCAGTCTGGTTTTTCATCTTTAAAATCGGCGATATAAGGTGGTGTATAACCATAGGCAGGTATATCACCCTGATTTTTTACCTTATTAGTCATAAGATCTCGATCTATACCCAACTTCAATGCGGTACGTACTCGCGGATCGTTAAATGGTGGCTTCTGGTTATTAATTTCATAGTAATAAGTACACAATTTCGGATTAACGTGCAGCTGTTCGGGGATTTCTTTTTTTAGTTTTTGGAATAACTCAATCGGTAAGTTGTCATAAGACATCTCAATTTCGCCAGCGCGATAACGGTTAACATCTGTGACTTCAGAGGAAATAGGCAAGACAGTTATTTGATTAATGACCGTATTTTTATCATCCCAATAGGTTGGGTTACGTTCGAAAACAAGGCGTTCATTGATCACCCAACTTTTCAGTTTATAAGCGCCATTACCAACAAAATTCTGTGGTTGCGTCCATCTTTCACCATATTTTTCTACAGTTGCACGATGAACTGGTGATGTACTTGTATGAACAAACAATTTGACTAAATAAGGTACAGGTTCGCTGAGTGTCAATTCTAACGTATGATCATCCAATGCTTTGATACCCAATGTTTCAGGTTTCTGTTTACCTCTGATGATATCGTCAACATTAAGAAGATGGGCATATTGAAGAAAACTTGCATATGGGGATGCAGTATTTGGATCTACCACACGGCGCCAACTATAAACAAAATCCTGCGCAGTGACAGGGTCACCATTAGACCATTTTGCATCTTTACGCAGATGGAATGTCCAAACTGTGAAATCCTTATTTTCCCAACTTTCTGCAACTCCCGGTATAATTTTACCGTCAGGGTCATTGATCACCAGAGTTTCAAATAGATCACGGGCGATGTTAGATTCTGGTACACCTTCAATTTTATGCGGGTCCAACGATTGGGGTTCAGAGCCATTGTTGCGAACCAGCACTTGTTTTGCAGCGTCTGCAAGTTGCACGCCAGCAGGCACTTGTGCTGCAAAGGCCGGCCACCCGATCATCATGCCTAACGCTACTGTAATGCCAGTAGCCCGTTTTTTCTTTGTTGTGTTTATCATCTTATTCTCTCCAATTGATATCATTTGACCCATTAAAGTCATATCCACGCATTGGGATGGTTATTTTCCGCATCTAAAAGGAACTATTTTGTTTACGGTAAAACAATATGTTGTGACGATAATTAGTTATTCACCTTTTTAATATACAAATTCTTTAGATCGACATAATCCATAGGATCTTTCCTTGTCATTCCCCCAACCGTCGGGCGAATGAGGCGCACACTGACACGGTAATAAACTGGTATCAGCCCTGAATCTTTATCAAGCTGGGCTTCAGCTCGCTGATAAAATGCCTTACGTGTAGCATCATCTTTGGCAGTCAGAGCATGGTTGAGATAGTTATCAAAAGCCTCACTTTGATAAAAACCAGTATTGTTACTGCTACTTGACAGCAATATATTCAGAAAAGAAGAAGGTTCGTTATAATCGCCACACCATGTTGCCCTCGCGACATCATAATTCCCTTGATGGCGGTTCTGGAGCGAGGTTTTCCACTCCTGGTTTTGCAGCGTGACTTTTGCACCAATATTTTTCTGCCACATAGAAGCCGCAGCGATGGCTTGTTGTTTGTTTTGCTCGGATGTGTTGTACAACAAGGTAAACTTAAGAGGATTACTGGCATCAAAACCCGCTTCTTTCAACAATTCCCTTGCCCGTTGATTACGCTGCTCCTGTGTCCAACTCGCCCATGCTGGATTAATGGACAATCCCCCCCCAATATAAATCGGAGTAAATCCATAAGCTGGAATTTGTCCCTGTGCCATAATTCTTTCAGTAATGATATCTCGATCAAGACTCAGTTTTATGGCTTCACGCACCCGTTTATCTCTAAACAGAGGGTTCTGGTTATTAATTTCGTAGTAAAACGTGCACAGATAAGGTGAAACGTGCAATTGTTCAGGAATATCCTGTTTCATTTTTTGGTATAGATCAGGAGGAATAGCATTATCAGTAATATCGACTTCCCCGCTACGATAGCGGTTAACACCACTAACTCCAGAGACAATAGGCAGGAAAGTGCCTTTTTCAATGATGGTTTCTTTATTGTTCCAATACCGGGGATTGCGCGTTAAAACAATGCGCTCATTGACCACCCAATCTTTCAACGTATAAGCACCATTACCAATATAGTTTTCTGGCAAAGTCCATTTGTTCCCCCATTTTTCAATTACATCTTGCCTGATGGGTTTCATCGCTGTATGGCTTAACATCTCAATCAGATAAGGAACTGGCTGGCTGAGCGTTACCTGGAAACGGTGATCATCTAACGCCTTAATCCCCAATTGTTCCGGTGATTTTATTCCTTTCAGAATATCGTCAACGTTCTGAATATAGGCATATTGCAAGTAACTGGTATAAGGCGATCCTGTGCTTGGATCAGCAAGCCGATGCCAACTGTAAACAAAATCCTGTGCAGTCACAGGCTTACCATCACTCCATTTGACGTCGTTACGTAAATAGAATGTCCATACCTTATAACCTTCATTCTCCCATCTTTCTGCCACGCCAGGCACAGTTTCACCATTTGGCCCAGTCGTTACCAACCCTTCCAGCAGATTACGGATAATGATAGTTTCTGGAGCACCCTCAACTTTATGAGGATCCAATGAAGTAACTTCGACACCATTGTTAACAGTTATTTCTTGTTTTTCAGCCAGGGTAACGCCTGCTGGAACAGTTGCAGCAATGCTCTGTGCTGCGGGAAAAGATAATAAAACGATACTCGAAATCAACTGACCTAACTTTGATGTTTTTTTTCTCATATTTTACTCCAAGTTATAAACAGTAAATGAATCGTTTTTAATCTACTAACTCCAATAATTTACTTATCTCGTTAACAAAGGGTAATTAACCTACTAAAAAACGATGTCCACATAATAATTGTTATTTGTTTTTTATAATGAATTTATTAAAACATTAATATCATTCGTTATCCCTGTATACAATACATTTGAAAAACCAATGTAACATAATGATAATTATAGGTTTTATTCTGTTATTTCCATATGATATGCGTGGAATATTATCAAAAGAGAAAATAAACATTATTTTAACAAAATGCAATCACCACAGAGTAAAAGTCCATCTTCATCACAAAACAACGATACAAGCCACCTGTTAGATAAGATTATGAAATGCAAAACAGTGTAGAAAATTACAGTATCATTTTAAGAAAATCACAGATTAAAAAGGAATAAAATATGAACAATGTTTCAAGAAAAGGACATCAAAAGCGATGTTATCAACCAATTACACTTTAATTGATCATTTATTAGTTAATTTTTGATTAATCAACACTCCTTTTAAGGATAAAATTTCAACTTATTACATTAATAATTTAAACAAATACATAAGTTATCTTTGCTATATCCTAGTAACCCAGGAAATAAGGCTATGCCCTTATGCCAAACATATTAATAATAATCCCATAATTCGAGTAATCACATTAATACCAATCCACCGAAAAGTTAATAGATTGTATTTGTATGGTTAAATAATCAACTGATATTCATTTCCTCAGAAACAACAGCTGAATTGAGTCAGCTTAATGTTTTCATGATCTAAATCACAATACAAATGCCTGTAAATGGTAAGCTGTATTCAACGCAAAATTTCAAGGAAAGAAACTATTCCTATATTAATCATTTTATTAAGTAATTTTTTAAGGCAATTAGCTATATTCACGATTAAATCTAAACGATTAATCTCATAATATTATTTAATAAATTAATAATCTCGCAGCTAATTGCCCTAAAAAATTTAACATCTCTCAGGAGTAATTTTTATGGCTGTAACTCACGTCGCAGAACTCAATGAATTAGTTGCTCGCGTAAAAAAAGCCCAGCATGAATTTGCCAATTTTTCTCAGGAACAAGTTGACCGAATTTTTCGGGCTGCGGCTCTTGCCGCTGCTGATGCCCGTATTTCCTTGGCAAAATTAGCCGTATCTGAATCAGGCATGGGAATTGTGGAAGATAAAGTGATCAAAAACCACTTCGCTTCAGAATATATTTATAACGCCTATAAAGATGATAAAACTTGCGGTATCTTATCTGAAGATAATACCTTCGGTACTATTACTATCGCTGAACCTATTGGCCTAATTTGCGCCATTATTCCAACAACAAACCCAACATCTACCGCAATTTTCAAAGCGCTTATCAGCCTGAAAACCCGTAATGGTATTATTTTTTCCCCTCATCCTCGTGCTAAAAAAGCAACCAACAGAGCAGCAGAGATTGTCTTAAAGGCAGCGGTTGAAGCAGGTGCTCCAAAGGATATCATTGGCTGGATAGATGAACCTTCCGTTGAACTCTCAAATGCCTTAATGCATCACCCTGACATTAATCTGATTTTAGCAACAGGTGGTCCCGGCATGGTAAAAGCAGCCTATAGTTCAGGTAAGCCCGCTATTGGTGTCGGTGCAGGCAATACCCCTGTCGTGATTGATGAATCGGCTGATATCAAACGTGCCGTTGCATCTATCCTGATGTCTAAGACGTTTGATAACGGCGTGATTTGTGCTTCAGAACAATCTGTTATCGTCGTTAATTCTGTTTACGAGCAAGTCCGTGAACGTTTTTCAACTCACGGTGGCTATCTTCTCCAGGGAAAAGAGCTAAAGGCCATTCAAGATGTTATCTTGAAAAACGGTAATTTAAATGCAGCGATTGTTGGTCAGTCAGCAATAAAAATTGCTGAAATGGCCGGTATTAATGTTCCCGAAAACACCAAAATTCTTATTGGTGAAGTTACTCTGGTAGATGAAGCAGAACCCTTTGCTCATGAAAAACTATCACCACTGCTTGCTATGTACCGTGGTAAAAACTTTGAAGATGCGGTCGAAAAAGCCGAGAAATTGGTTGAGATGGGGGGTATTGGACACACGTCATGCCTCTATACCGAACAAGATAATCAGGCAGAGCGTATTAAATACTTTGGCAACAAAATGAAGACCGCGCGTATTTTGATCAACACACCTGCATCTCAAGGTGGTATTGGAGACCTGTACAATTTTAAGCTGTCCCCTTCTTTGACGCTGGGTTGTGGTTCTTGGGGAGGCAACTCTATTTCTGAAAATGTTGGGCCAAAACACCTGATCAACACAAAAACCGTCGCCAAAAGAGCCGAAAATATGTTGTGGCACAAACTTCCAAAATCAATCTATTTCCGACGCGGTTCTCTGCCCATTGCCTTGGAAGAAGTCGCTACTGATGGTGCTAAACGCGCTTTTATTGTGACAGACCGTTTCTTATTCAATAACGGTTATGCCGATCAGGTTATTAATGTCTTGAAATCTTATGGCGTTGAAACGGAAGTATTCTTTGAAGTCGAAGCAGATCCAACATTAAGCATCGTTCGCAAAGGTGCTGAACAAATGCATCTGTTTAAACCGGATGTCATCATTGCCCTTGGCGGCGGTTCCCCGATGGATGCAGCTAAAATTATGTGGGTGATGTATGAGCATCCAGAAACACATTTTGAGGAACTGGCTCTGCGCTTTATGGATATCCGTAAGCGTATCTATAAGTTCCCGAAAATGGGTGTAAAAGCTAAATTGATCGCCATTACCACCACTTCAGGCACTGGTTCAGAAGTCACGCCTTTCGCGGTTGTTACCGATGACGTAACCGGGCAGAAATATCCTTTGGCAGACTACGCACTCACCCCTGATATGGCGATTGTTGACGCGAACCTCGTCATGGATATGCCAAAATCGCTATGTGCCTTTGGTGGCCTGGATGCAGTAACCCACGCATTGGAAGCCTACGTTTCTGTTTTAGCCAATGAATACTCTGATGGACAAGCACTGCAAGCACTAAAGCTGCTAAAAGATTACCTGCCTGTTAGTTACCACGACGGTGCAAAAAACCCCGTTGCTCGCGAACGTGTCCATAATGCAGCAACGATAGCAGGTATTGCCTTTGCTAATGCATTCTTGGGTGTATGTCACTCTATGGCCCACAAACTTGGCTCTGAGTTTCATATCCCACATGGCTTAGCTAATGCACTGTTAATTTGTAACGTAATCCGCTACAACGCTAATGATAACCCAACAAAACAGACTGCTTTCAGCCAATATGACCGCCCACAAGCGCGACGTCGTTATGCGGAAATTGCAGATCATCTGGGGCTAACCTCATCAGATGATCGTACCGCTGCCAAGATTGAAAAACTATTGGCTTGGCTGGAAGAAATGAAGTCTCAGCTAGATATTCCAGCTTCAATTCGTGAAATAGGTGTGCAAGAAGCTGACTTCTTGGCAAAAATCGACAAGCTTGCAGAAGATGCATTTGATGACCAATGCACCGGTGCAAATCCGCGCTACCCATTAATTTCTGAGTTGAAACAACTGCTGCTAGATTCTTTTTATGGCCGTAAATTCACCGAAGAGGACAAACCACAGGAGACAGTAAAATCAAATAGAAAAAATAATAAGAAAGAATAATAAATGATAGGCTGATGGATGTAACTTAAAAGGCGTTAGGGCAACCCAGCGCCTTTTTATTATTTTATTTTCTGGCCTATCTTAACCTATATAGTTTTAGATTTCTCAATTACAACTGGGGGCGTATTAAACCTTTTTTGCCCTGGCTTCACGAATAACGTCAGTATAATGCCTACGACACACTGAGACGTATTTTTCGTTACCACCAATATCAACCTGAGCACCATCGTAAACAACGTTGCCATCGCTGCCAAAACGAAGTACACGGCTGGCTTTTCTCCCACAATGACAAATTGTTTTCAACTCTACCAATTTATCTGACCACGCGAGGAGATATTCACTGCCGCTAAATAACTCACCTTGAAAATCTGTCCTTAAACCATAACAAAGAACAGGGATATCGTCATAATCTACAATTTCACAAAGTTGCTCGACATGTTCTTTCGTTAAGAATTGGCATTCATCAATCAAAACGCAATGGACTTTTTCTGCCTCATTTTCCTTTCTGATAAGCTCAGCAATATTTATTTTCGGTGAAAACAACAACGCTTCAGCCGATAAGCCAATACGGGAACTAACCTTTCCTTTACCGAATCGAGTATCGATTTCTGCTGTAAAGATCAGCGTTCTCATTCCTCTTTCGTTATAGTTATAGGAAGACTGCAATAAGGAAGTTGATTTCCCAGCATTCATGGTAGAATAATAAAAATAAAGCTGAGCCATTGGCCTGTTCATCCTCTTGTCAAATTTAATCAGACGATATAACAGCACCAGTTTACCACAAACTTTGGTTGAAATTATCTTTGTTGTTGTCAAATGTGGAGTAACAGAAACAAATTAGGTTGAATAACAAAAGATTATTTTCATGATAATCATCACATTTGCGCATATAAAATCAGCACCACAAGTACTTACTGCATGCCAAATGCACAAAATTAACATAAAAAGAAAATAGTTATTTTTACCCTCATCCTTTGAATATTAATAATCAAAGTGGTTTACTTTTGTTCAATTCACCCATCATGATCATAACTAATGGATTACCCATAAAAAAACTTTCATCACACACTTACTCTTCAGTTTATTTCTAGCAAAACAGTTAATGTTTCTTACGGATTGACTATAAATTGGTTTTATACCCTAGGTTTTATTCCTTACTAAACTTTACAGTAATCCCCGTCATTCTTATTGAAAAATGGTAAACCCAATAGCAGGATTAAAACGCAATATATCGATTACTTCAAAAATTGCATTTTAAAATGACATGTTTTATCCTGAGAAAGTAAATTCACTATTGCAGAAAATAAAATAGCATTCTATTATTATCTCTACATCGGCTATCATCATTATAATTTGAGACCAGGACAATGAGCGAAAATTTAAAATCCTTAAATAACATCCGTACCTTGCGCGCACAAGCAAGAGAATGTGAACTTAGTACTTTAGAAGAAATGCTGGAAAAACTTACGACTGTTGTTGAAGAACGTCGCGATGAAGAAAACCAGGTTCGTGTACAATTAGAAGAGCGCACACGTAAGCTTCAAGAATACCGTGAAATGCTGGAAAAAGACGGTATTGAATTAAGCGATTTAGTGGATGCTTTAAGTGGTAAATCTACTGGTAAATCTAAACGTGCTGCTCGTCCAGCAAAATATTCATACATTGATGACGGTGAAACTAAAACCTGGACTGGCCAAGGCCGTACACCAGCTGTAATCAAAAAAGCAATTGAAGAAGAAGGCAAATCACTGGACGATTTCCTGATCTAATCAGTTGCTTTGTAAACCTGATAACAAAAATACCCTATCAAGGGTATTTTTGTTTTATGCTTAATATAAACTAACTAGGTTAATTACGGGCTGATGTAGAAACACAGAGAGTTATATTAATGGCTAAATCGCTTTTATATTCTCGATGTGATAAAAAATAACTTAACACTAACTTAGTTTTTTATTAACATAATTTAGTAAAAAAAGGAGCTAATCGCTCCTTTTCCTATTTCTACTGTCACAGCTTTTGATAAAAGTCTAAATACCAATCAGTAAATCGTTTCACCCCTTCCTTTACCGGCATGTTAGGTGAAAAGCCAATCTTATTGTAAAGCGCGCTTGAATCTGCACACGTTGACAATACATCGCCATCTTGAATTTCCATAAAGTTTTTCTTCGCCTCAATTCCTAATGAGGTTTCAATGGCTTCAATAAAATCACCCAGTTTTGTCGGTTGCCCATTGCCAATATTGTAAACTCGATACGGCGCAGAGCTGGCAGATATTTGCCCATCTTCGACTGACCAGTCTTTATTGGAAGTAGGAATGATATCCTGCAACCTGATTATTGATTCAACAATGTCATCAATATATGTGAAATCTCTCACCATATTGCCATGATTATAAACATCAATCGGCTTACCTTCTAACATAGCTTTAGTGAATTTAAATAAAGCCATGTCAGGACGCCCCCACGGTCCATATACGGTAAAAAATCTTAATCCTGTAGTGGGAAGTTGATAAAGGTGTGAATAGCTGTGAGACATTAATTCATCAGCTTTTTTCGTTGCTGCATATAAAGAAACCGGATGATCAACTGAGTCATCAGTAGAAAAAGGTTGCTTTTTATTTAAGCCATATACTGAACTGGAAGATGCATATAATAGATGCTCTACAGAATGATGGCGGCAACCTTCAAGTATATTGATATGACCGACGATATTGGCATCTATATATGCCATAGGGTTTTGTATTGAATAACGCACACCCGGTTGAGCCCCTAAATGGATCACTCGCTGGAATTGATGTTGCGCGAACAATTCGGGTATTGCAACTCTGTCAGCCAAGTCTAATTTTTGAAATTTGAAATTTGAATAAGGGAGTAATAAATTTAATCTCGCCTGTTTCAAATTAACATCATAATAATCGTTGAGGTTATCAATACCAACAACCTCATACCCCATATTCAATAACTGCTGACTAACATGAAAACCTATAAAACCAGCAGAGCCTGTAACTAAAAATTTCATAAATTAACTCAAATGACGGGTCTGATTGAGGCACCGCGGCCAATACCATAATAAGTAAAACCACGCGATTGTAGGCGTTCAGGATCATAAAGATTGCGTCCATCAAAAATCACAGGCGTTTTTAATGAATCTTTAATCACATCAAAATCAGGTGCTCTGAAGTTTTGCCATTCTGTACAGATAATCAAAGCATCAGCACCTTTTAATGCTGCTTCTTTTGTTCCCATTAAAGAGAGATCATCACGCTGCCCATAAATACGCTGAGCTTCCTGCATAGCCTCAGGATCATACGCCTGAACTTTAGCGCCACATTTCCATAACGTTTCCATCAAGACACGGCTCGATGCCTCACGCATGTCATCTGTATTAGGTTTAAATGACAGCCCCCAAATAGCAAATGTCCTATCCGATAAATCATCACCAAAATGTTGTCTTACAAAAGCAGGCAATTTATTTTTCTGTTTTTCGTTAACCTGCTCCACTGCCTGAAGAATTTTTGGCGTATATCCAATTTGTTCAGAAGTCCGGATCAGTGCCTGAACATCTTTAGGGAAACATGAACCACCATATCCACATCCAGGGTAAATAAAGTGATATCCGATGCGTGAGTCGGAACCAATTCCCTGGCGCACATGTTCAATGTCAGCTCCCAGTATTTCAGCCAAGTTAGCAATTTCATTCATAAAACTGATTTTTGTCGCCAACATGCAGTTAGCTGCATACTTAGTCAATTCAGCACTGCGGATATCCATGACTATCATACGATCATGATTACGATTAAATGGCTCATACAGCTCGCGCATGACATCAACCACATCATCATTATCACAACCAATAATAATGCGTTCAGGCCGCATACAATCAGCAACAGCGGCGCCTTCTTTCAAAAATTCAGGATTGGAAACGACATCAAATGGAAGTTCCAGATTACGTTCTGCCAATGTTGCTTGCATCACTGCCCTGACTTTATCAGCTGTACCTACTGGCACAGTTGACTTGTCAACAACAACTTTGTAACCATCCATATTTTCCGCAATAGTTCTGGCTACAGCAGTTACATACTTAAGATCAGCAGAGCCATCTTCATCAGGAGGTGTGCCTACTGCAATAAACTGTAATTTGCCATGAGCAATACCGGCTTTGGCATCCGTTGTAAAATTCAGCCGTCCTTCAGCATGATTTTTCTTTACCAAGGGCGTCAAGCCCGGCTCAAAAATAGGAATTTGACCATTTTTCAGGTTCTCGACTTTTTTTGCATCAACATCGACACAAAGAACATCATGCCCCACTTCAGCAAATACGGTTGCTTGTACTAAGCCTACGTAGCCAATACCAAATACAGTAACTTTCATATCACACCTTAAAGTACTAGTAGATTATTTTTCGAACTGATTTTGCAAGGTCATGATCCAATCCGCGAATGACTTGCCCAATTCTTTATGTTTCATGCCATATTCAACAAATGCCTGCATATAACCCAACTTATTACCACAATCATGACTACGGCCTTGCAAGTGATAAGCCTCAACAGACTCTTTTTCCATCAGCATGGCAATAGCATCAGTCAGTTGTATTTCATCTCCTGCCCCTGGCGCAGTTTTAGCCAATAATGGCCAGATTTTTTCAGATAATACATAACGACCAACAATGGAAAGATTCGATGGCGCTTCTTCTGGTTTTGGTTTTTCAACAACACGGGCAATCGGTTTGCTATCCCCAGGCTGTAAATTTTCCCCCAGGCAATCAACAATGCCATAATCGGCAACACTTTCTACAGGGACAGGTTCAACTAGAATTTGGCTTGCACCACTGCTGTTGAAGCGTGATAACATTTCGCTCAAATTATATTTTGATAGGTCGGTACTGTACTCATCCAAAATAACATCCGGCAGAACAACAGCAAACGGCTCATCACCAATAAGTGGTTTAGCACATAACACGGCATGTCCCAATCCTTTTGCAATTCCCTGACGGGTTTGCATGATTGTCACATGATTTGGACAGATAGATTGTACCTCGTCCAGTAATTGGCGCTTAACTCTTTTCTCAAGAATCGCTTCCAATTCAAAGCTGGTATCAAAATGGTTTTCTATCGAGTTCTTGGATGAATGTGTGACCAAAATGATCTCATTAATACCTGCTTTGATACATTCATTGACCACATACTGAATAAGTGGTTTATCCACCAAGGGGAGCATTTCTTTCGGGATGGCTTTGGTGGCTGGCAACATCCGGGTTCCCAAACCAGCAACAGGTATAACCGCCTTCTTGACCTTTTTATTTATTACTGACATTACATCGTCTCCTACTGCTATGTTTTCACTGATATGTTTTCACTGAAAAACTCCTTTACAGTTTAAACAATAGCATTAACTCTCAAAAAAAATCGTATGTGTGAAGAAAATTGCACTCGCAAAAAATAACGCGCACGAGTATACACCAGTTAATTCGGCCAGATATACAATGCGCTAGCTTTTAATCACATTTCAATGATTAGATGTCGGGTTGTGCATTTAATCCTATTCAACAAATACTAATTTACCTTACAATTAACGATAATCTGCAACTTCTTTAAATAACTGGAGTTATTTTGACAAAAATGTGTCCCTGCGGCAGTGGCTCATCTTTCGACCTTTGCTGTAGTCCCTATCTTGAAAATCATCACCCTGCCCCAAATGCTGAATCCCTGATGCGTTCCAGATATAGCGCTTACGTTACACAAAATGCAGACTATCTTATCGCTACCTGGCACCCAGATTGCCAGGCTGAAAATGGGCGTACAGAAATAGAACAAAGTTTTGCCGGTGTACAATGGCTGGGATTAAATGTCCTCGAAACTCATCAGGGGAAACATAATAACGAAGCTTATGTTGAATTTTCAGCTTGCTTTATTGAACAAGGAAAGCAAGATAAGCAATTGATTCATGAGCGCTCACGTTTTTTGCGCATTGATCAACGTTGGTTTTATATAGATGGCATTCGCCCTGAAATAGGCCGAAATAGCCCTTGCCCATGTGGTTCAGGCAAAAAATATAAGAAATGCTGTGGTTAAATCAGCATCTAAATATCAAACATAACAACTCACACACAGTGAAGAATATTTGAGGTTCTCGTAATCCATGCAAAACGCAAACATACAAAAAAAAATCTTGCGGACGATTTGTCCTGATTCCAAAGGATTGATCGCAAAAATCACAAACATTTGTTACAAACATCAATTAAACATCGTTCAAAATAATGAGTTTGTTGATCATCGTACTGGCCGATTTTTTATGCGTACCGAGCTGGAGGGTATTTTTAATGACGAAACTCTTCTGGCAGATTTGGATGACGCTCTACCGGCGGGTTCAAACCGTGAATTGAATACAGCGGGCCGACGTCGTATCGTTATCATGGTGACAAAAGAAGCGCATTGCATTGGCGATATTTTAGTCAAAAGCGTCTATGGTGGACTGGATGTCGAAATTGCTGCTGTCATCGGCAATCATACTACTTTGCAAAAATTGGTTGAGCAGTTTGATATCCCATTCCATTACATCAGTCATGAGGGTCTAACCCGTGAACAACATGACGAAGCATTGATAGCCCAAATTGATCAATATAAGCCGGATTATGTTGTGCTTGCCAAGTATATGCGAGTCTTAACACCGGCATTTGTTCAGCATTACCCAAATCAAATAATCAACATTCACCATTCATTCTTGCCCGCATTTATCGGTGCTCGCCCTTACCATCAGGCTTATGAGCGTGGTGTGAAAATTATTGGCGCGACGGCTCATTATGTAAATGACAATTTGGATGAAGGGCCGATTATCACCCAAGATGTGATAAATGTGGATCACACCTATACCGCTGAGGAGATGATGCGGGCAGGACGGGATGTTGAAAAGAATGTATTGAGCCAAGCATTACACTGGGTATTTTCCCAGCGGGTTTTTGTATATGGTAACCGTACCGTTATTCTTTAATCAACCATGTTATTTTTTAATAAACAATAAAGTATTGTGTCTATAGCTGCTTGGGCAAAATGCAACCTGTAATACAGATACTTTCTATCGATGATATTACCCAGTAGGTTGCAACACAATCACCCGGATCAAAAAGTAATCATACGATACTTTATTTTCAATTAGCTACTTTACAGCGGCGGTTTATCTGATATCATGCCGCTCGCTGCTAACGATAGCATACAATTCAAAAATCCAAAAATCTGGTGGGGTTCCCGAGCGGCCAAAGGGAGCAGACTGTAAATCTGCCGTCACAGACTTCGAAGGTTCGAATCCTTCCCCCACCACCATCAAGAACTCACATTTCATTACATAAAATGAAACATACTTATCCTTACTAAAGCAGATTATAGCTTGCTGGCTCATAGAATGTATCGATTTGGAAAGTGTTAATGCGTTCAGCTAACATTCAAATTGGAATACCACAGAATGGCTATGGGCAAGAGAAGCAAGATGAAATGACAGATGTGTAATACCTATATAAGCCAAAGGTGAGGAACGAAATAACACATCATCCTTCCTCACCACCATCAAAAATCTATTCTAAGCTCTTTTAATGCATTTGGGCAAACACCCATAGCGGAGCTGAGAAACCTGATAGTTCGCTCCGCTCACGCAGTCAGTTACTCCATATCACTGACGGAGTCGATGAAACGATTTAACACACTTGAATGAGATTTTGATTTGTAGACATAACACTGATTAATTGCATCAGGCCGTGATATAGAAATGAAGCCTAGGCTTTCTCCCTCTTCCAATGCACCGGAATGGGAATCTGTAATAAAAATATAATCGGTTGACTGAATAAAATTGAGACAGCATTCGATATTATCCATCTGTCGAATATTAACTTTTTCTCCGTTTTTTATCATTTCCTCTTCCAAATTCTTTATCAAATTGCCTTTATAGAGCACTGGATCACATAACCACGTTCTCTTTCTCAGCAATTGAGTAAAGTCCCCATTGACTTCAGCCAATAACTCTTTACGGCAGCAGATCCCCAAATTTGGGCCATCAATTTTCCTTACCAGGCTGAATCGATCACTAAGTATTTTTTCTGAACTTAAAATTATTGTATTGCCCTCATAGTCAACTATTTCATCAATGTTATCATAACTGAAGCGTAATATATTAACTTGAGCATTATTTCTGTCCGCTGCTTTATAAAGCGAAATCAGATGCTTTTTCTTACCCCAATCATGGTATATATTTACAACATTACAAATACTCCCGCTAATGTGTTTCTTTGTAATTTCTTTCTCTTTCAAATAGAGCTCTTTTAAGTCATTATATAACTCCACTCCGTCTTTGGTCAGAATCATCCCAAACTTCTCCCTTTTGAATAAGCGCTTTCCTAACGTCGCTTCAAAGTCTTTAATTGATTTAGCGACTGGGGGAGTCGTACGGTTCATCACTCTTGCCGCTTTGCTTAAAGAACCCATTTCCACCACCGCCATGAATGCTTCTAATTTACGAGAAAAAAACATAATTCACCGTTCCTATGTAACTTGTGGCTAAAATAATTTCCTTGAAATGGCCTTCTCATCAGGTAACCGCTAAATCAAACTTGATATTATGAAGGTATAATTTTGTACAATAAAAATAAGTATTTTTCAAATGACATTTATATAAAATGCCAGTCCCTGATGCAATAATGCGGTTTAGATGAACTATATTATTCATCTATATCATGATGAATATTCCACCGTGATTGTAAACCATTAATAAATATAACCCTGGCCTACAAGTTCAAATTTCTATCAGAGATTGATTAACTCTTCTACTTTTTCATTAATTAATTTTTGTAACACACAACATAAAATAAATTTCAAGAATAAAAACTCTCACGGAAAATTATAATATCAAATGTTAAATATAACACATAACAATTAGTGAATTGTTATACATCAATTAATTTACTATTTATTGATTTGGTGTCTTTTTATTATTTAAAAATCGATTCGACACTTTAAATTTGGGGTAACGAGGGCATTATACTCAATATAGTATTACATATATGAGTAAAATAGCGAATTATCAAAATAATTAGGTAAAATTTATTATTTAATAAATAGTTACATCCTTATTTGTATCTGTTAACATTAAGAATAAGAATATTATATAGGTGATTATAACAATATGAAATTTATATCATTCAATATTAATGGGTTAAGAGCACGTCATCATCAACTCGCTGCCATTGTTGAACAACACCAACCTGATGTTATCGGATTACAAGAAATAAAAGTCCATGATGAAATGTTTCCTCTGGAAGAAGTCAGTAAGCTGGGTTATCACGTTTTTTATCATGGTCAAAAATCGCACTACGGTGTCGCCCTGTTGACTCGCCAACAACCCGTAGATATCCGTAAAGGTTTTCCTACTGATGGCGATGATGCACAGCGCCGCATTATTATGGCCGATATCGAGACACCTCTTGGTTTATTAACTGTAATCAATGGCTATTTTCCTCAAGGGGAGAGCCGTGATCACCCAATTAAATTTCCTGCAAAAGAAAAGTTTTATCAGGATCTACTGTCTTACCTGGAAACTAACCATTCTCCGGAGTCACACATTCTGATTATGGGAGACATGAATATCAGTCCAACAGATCTCGATATTGGTATCGGAGAAAACAACCAGAAACGCTGGTTAAAGACGGGGAAATGTTCTTTCCTGCCAGAAGAGCGTGAATGGATGGCACGCTTGAAAAATTGGGGATTCATCGATACATTCCGAGCACTAAGCCCCGAAGTCAATGACCAGTTTTCTTGGTTCGACTATCGTTCAAAAGGCTTTGATGATAATCGTGGGCTGCGCATTGATTTGCTGCTTGCCAGCCATCCATTGGCAGAAAGATGTATCTCTTCTGGTATCGATTATGCTATCCGCAGCATGGAAAAACCATCCGATCATGCCCCTGTTTGGACTGAATTTAAGATATAAACAGCGATCATGAAACACAGCACCATAATAGGTGGTGCTGTGTCAGCATTTCAGATTATCCCTGATTGGCTTGATCTTTCTTTGCCCTGCTCTTACTGGATTTTGCCTGCTTTCCTTTCCCTTTTTTGGCATTAACGGGAACAGGAGGCAAGTCCCTAAAAGCCGTCAAATTACGATGCTGTTTTGCCTGCCAAATCAACTGCTGCAATGTTTCCTGAAGGGGGAACATAAAATCCTGATAACGGAATTGCTTTTCGCTGATTTGCGTCAACCGAGATTCCCAATGTGCAGTCATATCTGGCAATACCGCCATGTCCGGCAATACATGAATTAAAGCCCTGCCAGCCGGAGTCGCGTGAATATAGCGCCCTTTTTTGTACAGGAAATCCCGTTTGAATAGCAACTCAATGATCCCTGCTCGGGTCGCTTCCGTACCCAAACCATCAGTGGCACGAAGCACCTTTTTCAAAGCTTTATCCTGCACAAATCGGGCTATGCCAGTCATTGCAGACAATAGTGTTGCATCAGTGAAAGGCCGTGGAGGTTGTGTCTGCCTTTCCACCACTTCGCCTCTCTCACACAATAATTCATCTCCTTTAGCAACAACAGGTAATGGCGTACCTTCATTCTCTTCATCCCGTTCCTTGTTGCCAAGCAGAGTCCTCCAACCCGCTTCTGCCAGAAAACGTGCCTTGGCGATAAATTTCCCCCCTGCAATATCAAGTTCAATCGTACATTTCCGAAATACCGCATCAGGAAAAAACTGCATCAGGTATTGTCGCGCAATCAAACTATAAATATGGCTTTCATTTTCGGTTAAATTGACTTGGCTACTACGTGCAGTAGGAATAATGGCATGGTGAGCATCAACCTTCTTATCATCCCAACAGCGGTTCTTTTGCTCTATATCTAAAGCATCCTGCGGAAGCAAATGAGTAGCATGAACCGAAATGGCATTCAGGACCGCATGACGCCCAACAAAATGTTCTTCCGGCAGGTAACGACTGTCAGAGCGTGGATAAGTGATCAATTTATGGGTTTCATAAAGCCGCTGACAAATGTCAAGTACATCTTGAGCGCTCAAGCCAAAACGCCTGGCCGCTTCAATCTGTAAAGATGACAAGGAAAAAGGCAATGGTGCCGTTTCTGATTCACGCTTATCCTGATAGGAAGAGACATAGGCGGGTTGTCCGGTAATACGAGCAACAACATGCTCAGCTAACGGCCGGTGAATAATTCTCCCTTCTTCATCCTGAAAATCAATGCAAGATTCACTGGGTTGCCATAAAGCCGTAAATCGCTCTTCATTGGGTGTAACAACATGTGCTTTGACTTCAAAAAAGTCTTTTGGCACGAAATTTTCTATCTCTTCATCGCGGCGCACAACCAAACCTAAAACAGGAGTTTGGACACGCCCAACCGATAATACCCCTTGATAACCTGCATTTTTGCCTAATAAGGTGTAAGCGCGGGTCATATTGATGCCATAAAGCCAGTCCGCTCTGGCTCTGGCGAGTGCAGAAACACATAAGGGGATAAACTCCCGATTGCTCCTTAACCGTTCAATCGCTTTTACGACCGCCTGGGGATTTAGATCATTGATTAGGCATCGTTGGACATTGTGTTTTTTATCCGTATCCAGATCTAAAAAGTCCAGCACTTCATCCACCAACAATTGACCTTCACGATCAGGGTCTCCTGCATGGATTATTTCGGTCGCTCTTTCCAATAGGGATTTAATTATGTTGAGCTGTTTGGCCACGGCTGCCCGTGGCTTTAGCTGCCATTTTTCAGGAATGATCGGTAAATCAGCCAAGACCCAACGCGCATAACGGCTCTCGTAGGCATCGGGTTCGGCCTGTTCCAATAGATGACCAACACACCAAGTCACAAACTGGTTATTACCACATTCGATAAACCCATCCCCACGTCGATGGGGCTTCGGTAAAACATCTGCGATGGCTCTCGCGAGGCTGGGTTTTTCTGCAATAAAAAGACGCATGGAATTATTCAAGAACTTCAATTAGTGCTCTGCCTGAGCTTGGCTCAGTCAGTTCACCAATAGCAAAAAAATCAATGTTGTGGCTTCGTGCAACGGCTTTCGCCTCTTCCACGGCATCCGGCAAAATCGCCAGCAACAAACCACCCGAAGTTTGTGGGTCACACAGGAGATGGCATTGATGAGGAGTCATCTTTCCAACTAAGTGCCCATAGCTGTCAAAGTTGCGTCCTGTGCCTCCAGGTACGCAACCTTTTTCGATATAAATATCAACATCTGGCAATCGCGGAATTTGTGAAAATTTGACCTTCGCCTGAACACCAGAACCTTCACAAATTTCACTCAAATGCCCTAACAAACCGAAGCCTGTTACATCCGTCATCGCTGTAACACCCTCAATTCCTGCAAAATCTGTCCCCGCGTTATTTAACTGGCACATAGTTTCTTTCGCAATACCTTGGTGTTCAGGTTGAAGCAAACCTTTCTTTTCAGCCGTAGTCAATACGCCAACACCCAAAGGTTTAGTCAGAAACAGGAGATTCCCCGCCTTTGCCTGATCATTACGCTTTACACGTTCAATATTGATAATACCCGTCACTGACAAACCGAATATGGGTTCAGGTGCATCAATAGAATGCCCTCCAGCCAGAGAAATGCCCGCTTCCTGACAAACAGCCCTGCCTCCCTCAATGACATTTTGAGCGATTTCCGGGGCCAGCTTATTAATTGTCCCCCCCATCGCGTAAATATCACTGATAGCATTAGTGGCCGCAACACGGCCAAAATCAAACGTATCATCAACAATCGGCATAAAAAAATCCGTAGTACTAATGATACCTGTACCATTACCAATATCATACACAGCAGCATCATCATGGGTTTCATTGCCGACCAAAAGATTAGGATCGAAAAATTTTGCCTGTTCACTGTGCAAAATAGTTTCCAGCACTTTAGGCGAAATTTTGCAGTCACATCCGGCATCATGGCTGTATTGAGTCAGACGGATTTCAGTTGACATTAGTCGCTCCAGTTAAGAAGTCACTGGCAAATTAGAAGTAACTGACAAAATTCGTTAAATCTGGTATTGCAACTTTTGCAGGTGCCCTGAGTTCAGGGGTTCCTAAGTAAAGGAACCCAACAATCTTGTCATTTTCCTCACATCCCAAACCAGCCCTGACAATGGGATCTTCTGTCCATGAGCCTGAACGCCATATGCCGCCAAAACCTTGGGTGACTGCGGCCATTTGCATCGCGTGAACGGCACACCCCGCAGCAACAACTTGTTCCCATGCCGGAACTTTTGCATGTTCAACTACCTTGGCGATAACGGTAATAATCATAGGTGCTCGGTAAGGGGCATTTTTTGCTTTCTCCTCAACCTCCTTTCCCAATCCACCCTCAATGGCTGCTTTTTCAAGGAGGTTACTGAATTTATTTATGCCTTCCCCTTCCATCACAATAAAATGCCAAGGACGCAAAGCCCCATGGTCAGGCGCTCTCATCCCTGCGGCTAAAATATGTTGCAATTCATTACCTTTTGGGGCGGGGGTTGTTAAACGTGAAACTGAACGACGATTTAACAAAAGTTCCAAAGCATTCATTATTTTCTCCTAAATAAGATAATCTGTCTCAAACCAACATTCTCTGTTTATTCGTCAATGAATGAAAGCACATAAACTATTTTTTCAATCAATAACATGATTTCCAGCTGACATTTCCCAACGAGCTGATTAGGATAACCCCATTTCCATTTGATACCATAATCGGAGACAATATGCGCAAATTATGGCACTTCACGGCAGCATTATTTAAATGGAGTTGGAAACTCCTAAATTTTGTTCGCCAATTTATTTTCAATCTTATTTTTATTCTGTTGATTGTTGTCGTCGTTATTGGAGTCATCGTTTACCAACAACAATCCAAACTTGACGATAACTCTCACGGGGCATTGTATGTCAACTTATCTGGTATTGTTCTTGATCGCGTAACGGATCGCAGTCCATTTGAACAATTCGCAAAAAATCTTTTTGGACCATCCAATAGCAATTACAAAGAAACCTCCGTGTTTGACGTTGTTGACAACATTCGCCGCGCAAAAAACGATCCCAAAATTACAGGCATGGTATTGAAGCTAAATGATTTCATCGGCTCAGATCAGGCTTCTATGAGATATATTGGCAAGGCTATCAACGAATTTAAAACAGCAGGAAAACCTGTTTTTGCGATTGGTGACTCTTACAGTCAATCACAATATCTTTTAGCCAGCTATGCCGATAAAATATATTTATCTCCACTCGGCTCTGTTGATATCCATGGTTTCTCTACTAACCATTTATACTACAAGTCATTGTTGGATACGTTGAAAGTATCTACCCATATTTTCCGTGTGGGAACCTATAAATCAGCAGTTGAACCCATGTTACGTAACGATATGTCAAAAGAGGCTCGTGAAGCTGACAGCCTTTGGCTCAACGAATTGTGGGACAATTACTTAAATACTATCGCAGTTAACCGACATATCCCTGCCGATCAGATCTTCCCTGGCGCAGCAAACTTTATCGAGAAATTCCGTAAAGCTGGCGGAGACACTGCACTGTATGCGTACCAAAACAAACTGGTGGACTATATTGAGCCACGCAGTGCCGTTGAAAAGAAAATGCAGGAGAAATTCGGCTGGAATAAAGAACAAAAACATTTCAATTACATCAGCATTTATGATTACATCGACCAAAAACCAATACAAAATACAGATAATAAAGGCAACATTGCTGTCATTGTTGCTGAAGGGGCCATTTTAGAAGGCAAACAATCAACCGGTATCGTTGGAAGTGACACTATTGTTGAACAACTACGTGCCGCACACCATAACCCCAACATCAAAGCGATCGTATTACGAGTAAACAGCCCAGGTGGCAGTATCAGTGCGTCTGAAATTATTCGCAATGAATTGGCAGCTATCCGAGATGACAAGACAGGAAATGCGAAACCTATTGTAGTTTCCATGGGGGGGGTGACTGCCTCAGGGGGTTATTGGATTTCTACCCCTGCTAACTACATTATTGCTGATCCGAGTACCTTAACAGGCTCGATTGGTGTTTTTGGTGTTATTCAAACCATTGAAAAGAGCCTCAATTACGTTGGTGTGAATACCGACGGTGTTTCAACAACGCCATTAGCCGATATCTCTGCAACCAAAGGCATCAACCAGACATTTTCAGATGTAATACAGTTGGCTATTGAGAATGGCTACAATAAGTTTATCGGGCTGGTAGCAGTTGCCCGTAATAAGTCTCTGAATGAAATCGATAATATCGCTCAGGGGCGTGTTTGGAGTGGCATTGATGCCAAAAAACATGGTTTAGTCGACCAACTGGGTGATTTTGATGATGCCGTTAAAAAAGCCGCTGAGCTGGCAAAGGTCAAAAATGTATCACTGGACTGGATGCAACCTGAACTTTCATTCTCAGAAAAATTCATGTTGGGACTGACTTCGTCAGCGCAAGCACTATTACCAAATACTTTGCAGTCAATGTTGCCGGCTTCACTTGCCGAAGTCGCTCAAGATGTGAAAAAACAAGCTGCATTTTATAACAATATGAAAGATCCGCAGAATATCTATACCTTCTGTTTGAATTGTGTCGATATTCGTTAAAATTACTGACTAATTTTCCAACAAACTTAAAGCCTGATTTCGCCATCAGGCTTTTTTTATTCTTGATACTCCCTATAATCCAGCTAAATGTTTTTATTGAGGCGTTACCATGCAGAAGAAATCGATCTACGTTGTTTACACTGGCGGTACTATTGGGATGCAACATTCTCCCAATGGATACATTCCCGTTTCCGGCCATTTACAACAACAACTCGCCAAAATGCCAGAATTTCACCGTCCAGAAATGCCAACATTCACAATCCGTGAGCACCAACCCCTGATTGATTCTTCTGATATGAGTCCTGACGACTGGAGCATTATCGCAAATGATATCTATCAGAATTATCATGACTATGATGGTTTTGTGATTCTGCACGGTACAGATACCATGGCTTTCACTGCGTCAGCACTCGCCTTCATGTTCGAAAACCTTAACAAACCTATTATTGTGACAGGGTCACAAATTCCTCTGGAAGCATTGCGTTCCGATGGACAAACTAATCTTCTTAATGCATTGTATCTCGCAGCAAATTATCCTATTAACGAAGTCAGCTTATTTTTTAACAATAAGTTATTTCGTGGCAATAGAACAATTAAAGCCCATGCAGATGGTTTTGATGCTTTTTCATCCCCAAACTGCCCACCACTGATGGAAGCCGGGATAAATATTCGTACCTTCAAAACAAACCCCATACCTGTTAGTCACGGCGAGTTTGGTGTGAACTCAATCACATCACAACCGATTGGTGTTGTAACCATCTACCCGGGATTATCCGGTCAGGTGGTAGAAAATATTCTGATGCAACCAGTCAAAGCATTAATTTTGCGCTCATACGGTGTTGGCAATGCTCCGCAACGTGCTGATTTGTTGCAAACGTTAAAGAAAGCAACTGAGCGAGGTATTATTGTGGTCAATTTGACACAATGTATTTCTGGCCGAGTCAACATGGAAGGCTATGCGACGGGTCATTCTCTGGCTGCATCAGGTGTTATCAGCGGTTATGACATGACTTTCGAAGCAACTTTAACGAAATTGCATTATTTATTAAGCCAATCTTATACACCTGAAGAGATCCGCTATCTGATGCAACAAAATCTGCGGGGAGAATTGAGTTATTCCGATGAATAATAAATAGGTGAGTCGAGAAATATGATGAAAACAGCATTATTACTTATCGATCTACAAAATGACTTTTGTACTGGGGGAGCCCTGGCTGTCAAAGACAGTGATGCAGTAATTGAGGTAGCCAATAACGTTATTGCACGATGTCAGGAAAATAATATTACGGTTATCGCCACTCAGGATTGGCATCCAGCCAACCATATGAGCTTTGCAGAAAACTCAGGACAGAAAGTAGGTGAATTAGGAAAACTCAATGGCATTCCTCAAGTATGGTGGCCGAGCCACTGTATACAAGGAGAGTTTGGTGCAGAATTTCATCCTTTGTTAAACCAATCTGCTATTCAAGAAATTTTCCGAAAAGGTGAAAATCCCCAAATAGATAGCTATAGTGCATTCTTTGATAATGACCATAAAAGTAAAACCCGTCTGGATGCATGGTTAACAGAGCAGAATATACAACGCCTCTTTGTCATGGGTATCGCCACTGATTACTGCGTAAAATTTACCGTACTGGATGCCCTGGCACTAGGTTATGAAACCTATGTCATTCTTGATGGCTGCCGTGGTGTTAATATCCAAGAAGACGATAGCCAACAAGCAGTTGAGGAAATGACCAGAAAAGGGGCTAAGTTAGTTCCACAAAGTGAAATGATACCCATTTTATGACCCAACCCCAATCATTAATAAAATTAATTTATACATCTAATTGATGTAACTAAAAATAACCTCGTTCTTAAACAAAAAATAGGACGAGGTTCTCAATTCATGCCATTTCAATCTTCTGACTGAGGTTTTAATTTTGCGACCATGTCGGACTGAAATATAGCCTTTAACTCCTGTTTACTTTTTATGGTAATTTGGCCATCTGTGCCAATCGTCATATGTTCAGGATCATGATTATATTTTGCTTGCCAGAGCATCACCGCCTGTAAACTGTATTCTTTCTGTTCTGGCGTAAGTGGTACACCATCCTGCCATTTTCCCAGTTCAACAGCCTGAACTAATCGCTGATAAATTTCAGGAGTCATGGCGGAGAGTAAATCATCCAACTTCATCGAAATTTCCTTAATGGCTATGCGCTTCTATTTCACTACATATTTTACTTGTACGGCTGTAAGCCGACATGGTTATTATTAATATATTGACCTTAAGAACAGTTAAGAATACTTTGTCAAAAAATGAGCTGAATCGTTTCTCATCAGCTCATAAAGCCAACATTTCATTTAAATTCAGAGTATTCAAAATAACATTAACCTACCGTTTCTTCGCCTGTTTCTTTATCAACAAAACGCAGCGCTGCTGAATTAATACAAAAACGTTCTCCTGTCGGTTTGGGACCATCGGGAAAGACATGCCCCAAATGTGCCTGACATTGGCTACAACGCACCTCTATCCGATGCATATTATGAGAATAATCATCAAGATATGTGATGGAACCATCACGAATCGGTTGGTAGAAGCTCGGCCATCCACATCCCGAATCAAATTTCGTATCAGAAACAAATAATGGCTGGCGGCAACACAAGCAATAATAAATGCCATTTTTTTTGTTGTGCAGTAGTTTTCCTGAAAATGACGGCTCAGTACCTGCTTCTTGTGTAACATAGCGCTGCATTTCACTAAGCTTTTCTATAGAAAGGGAAATATTTTGACTTTTAGTCATAATGACCACCTTTTAAGGTCAATATTTTCAATAAAATATCATCGGAAACAACCCAAAATTAACACCAAAATGTCAAAACGCATTCTAACCCATCCAACATAGCAATTTACTTTACTAATTGTGATAAGTCTCACATAACTAACCAATGGTAACTTTAAATATCTCCTTATACCCCGATAATAGTGTGCGTAGAGCTTGTCCCAGCTGTATAACAATCGTCTAGATAGTGATTATTAAATTGATATTTTTCAATTGTTGACACGATTCCGCTTGACGGCTGGCAAGATTTTGGTAACTTTAGAAACAACTTTTAATTCACTAAAAAATAGCTGGTGGAATACTATGACTATCAAAGTAGGTATTAACGGTTTTGGTCGTATCGGCCGTATTGTTTTCCGTGCTGCTCAGGAACGCTCAGACATTGAAATCGTTGCGATCAATGATCTGTTGGATGCAGAATACATGGCATACATGCTGAAATACGATTCAACCCACGGCCGCTTCAAAGGCACTGTTGAAGTTAAAGACGGTCAACTGGTTGTTAACGGCAAAACCATCCGTGTGACATCTGAAAGAGACCCAGCTAACCTGAAATGGAACGAAGTCGGTGTTGATGTTGTTGCAGAAGCAACGGGTATTTTCCTGACCGACGAAACTGCACGTAAGCATATCGCGGCAGGCGCGAAAAAAGTTGTTCTGACCGGTCCATCCAAAGACAATACTCCAATGTTTGTTATGGGTGTCAACCACAATGCCTACGCAGGCCAGGATATCGTTTCCAACGCATCCTGTACCACTAACTGTCTGGCTCCACTGGCTAAAGTTATCAATGACAAATTCGGTATCATTGAAGGTCTGATGACTACAGTTCACGCAACAACTGCTACCCAAAAAACTGTTGATGGTCCTTCAGCGAAAGACTGGCGTGGTGGCCGTGGTGCAGCGCAGAACATCATCCCATCTTCCACTGGCGCAGCAAAAGCAGTAGGCAAAGTTATTCCAGAACTGAACGGCAAACTGACCGGCATGTCTTTCCGTGTTCCTACTCCTAACGTATCTGTTGTTGACCTGACTGCACGTCTGGCTAAACCAGCAACGTATGCAGAAATCTGTGACGCGATTAAAGAAGCAGCAGAAGACGAACTAAAAGGCATTCTGGGCTATACTGAAGATGACGTGGTTTCCACTGATTTCAACGGCGAAAAACTGACTTCTGTATTTGATGCAAAAGCAGGTATCGCGTTGAACGATAACTTTGTAAAACTGGTTTCCTGGTATGACAACGAAACTGGTTATTCCAATAAAGTCCTGGATCTGATCGCTCACATCTCCAAATAATTGAGCTTTTATCCACTTTCAAAAGCCATCTGTTTACAGGTGGCTTTTATATTTATATAACTAAAATATTGAGATATTCTTGTCCCTTGGTTCAACTGCCAATTTAAGTTTACATAAGGTCATGACAGATGCTTGATAAAATTTTCTCATTACCGATTGTAGAACAGCTTTCCCCTTATATCAGCCAGCGAAACATTGATGGTTTTCCGTTAATTGTTGTTTCCCATCCTAAAGCTCGCGGCGTGATCAGTATTCAAGGTGCACACCTGATTACCTGGCAGCCCAATAACGAAAAACCCGTATTATGGGTAAGTGATAACACTCTTTTCAGCGCAGGCACTGCTATTCGTGGTGGTATTCCCATCTGTTGGCCTTGGTTTGGCTCGTTTGCAGTTCCCAGTCATGGATTTGCACGGATACTCCCCTGGGAACTCAAAGCACATGATGAGAATGAAAATGGCGTTATTTTGACGTTTACATTACAGGATAACGCATATACCCGTAAGTTATGGCCACATGAATTCACGCTGATTGCCCGCTTTAAATTGGGGGAAACTTGCGAAATAGAATTAGAACCCCACGGTGAATATCAAGCCACGTGCGCCCTTCACTCTTACTTCAATGTGAGTGACATCAATCAAATTCGGATTAGTGGGCTTGGTTCACATTTTATTGATACCCTCACCGATAACGAGCAATCTATTGATGAAGATTTAGTCTTCCACGGGAGAACCGACCGCATTTATACAGAACCAGACGATTTTAACCTGCTCAGAGATCCGCTATGGAAACGAACAATTGAAATACACCACTATCACCATAGCGAAGTAGTATGTTGGAACCCTGGCGCTGCACTTTCCAGTAGTATGAAAGACATGAGCAAAGAGGGTTATAAAAATATGGCTTGTATCGAAACTGCACGTATCAATAACCCATTACAGCCTAAGAATGGTCACCCTGACAGGCTTTCTATTGTTATCCGTTGTCGTAAGTTCTCAGATAACAATTAGCCAAGTGGAACATAAAACAGGCATTTTTACTCCAAAACCAAGGATAGAAATGCCTGAATTCTTAAAGATAGACAAGAATTAAATCACAGTGGCAGGAACACGCTTCGCTAAAGCGCACAAAAGCTCGTAACCAATGGTTCCTGCCGAGTTTGCGACTTCATCTACGGGTAGCTTTTCTCCCCACAACTCAGCAATGCTGCCTATGTTTGCTTGAGGACACGGAGTCAAATCAACCGTCATCATGTCCATTGATATAGCACCCAATAACTGGGTGCGAACACCATCAATTATAACAGGAGTTCCCGTTGGGGCATGCCGCGGATATCCATCCGCATAACCACAAGCAACTGTACCGACACGCATGGATTTCTGGGTTGTATAGCGGCTGCCATAGCCAATTTTTTTCCCCTTGGGAAGTTCATGTACTGCAATGATTTCACTTTGTAGCGTCATGGCTGGTTTCAACCCAATATCGGCAATATCACGCCACTTTCCACTCGGAGACGCGCCATAAAGAATAATACCTGGCCGTATCCAATCTTTATGTGTTTTCGGATGCCACAACACAGCACCAGAATTCGCCAGACAATGAGGCAGTGAATTCATTTGCAAACGTTCAACAACCGCGAATTGTTCATCAATACCAATTTCATTATCCGAATTGGCAAAATGGGTCATTAAAGTCACTGACTTAATATTTTTAACCTTTTTCGCCATTGAAACTATCTGTGGATACTCTTTTGAGGTGAATCCCAATCGATTCATGCCACTATTGAGTTTCAAATAGATATCAATGGGAGTATCTAATTTAGTTTTTTCTATCTCATCAAGCTGCCAATGACTATGTACTACGGCTGTCAAACGGCATTTATTGATAATCTGTAAATCTGCGGGTTTGAAAAAACCCTCCAGTAGCAAGATTGGCCCTTGCCATCCCTGCTCTCTTAAATAAATAGCTTCATTCATGTCAAGCAGTGCAAATCCATCTGTCTGCATGAGTGATTGCCATATTCTGTCCAATCCATGCCCATACGCATCCGCTTTTACTACCGACCAAATTTTACTGTTACCCACCATTTGACGAATAACCGACAGATTATGGCGAAATGCATCGAGATGGATCGTTGCCAAAATAGGACGTGGCATGACGACCCCTTCTTATTTGTTTATTAGTTTATGCCGTATGTAAATGAGGCTTCATTGGAAACACTTTTATATTAAAACCATCGATATATCTGAATACAGAGAGATCATCTGCCGCGATATCAGGCTCTTTGCCAGAAATTAAATCAGCCAGTAACTTCCCTGAACCACAGGCCATCGTCCAACCTAGTGTTCCATGTCCAGTATTTAAATAAAGATTCGCATATTTGGTTGGCCCAACAACAGGAGTACCATCCGGGGTCATAGGACGCAAACCTGTCCAGAATGAGGCCTCCGCAATATTGCCACCATTGTGGTATAGATCCTGTACAACCATTTTTAACGTTTCACAACGATTCTGGGGAACATTCAAATTAAATCCGACCACTTCCGCCATACCACCAACGCGAATACGATTATCAAAACGCGTAATGGCAATCTTGTAGGTTTCATCCAGCACAGTTGAGACAGGCGCTTTTGATTCGTCCATAATCGGCATCGTCAATGAATAACCTTTCAGCGGATAAACCGGAATTTTAACCAGCTCTTTTAAGATTCCAGTAGAATAAGATCCCATCGCTACCACATAGTGATCCGCTGTCATGATGCCATCATCACATTGAATACCCGTGACTTTATTTCCATCCACTAAAATCCGTTTAACCTGCTTATTGAATACAAACTGCACACCAATATCTTCTGCCATTTTGGCCAAGTCTTTGGTAAAAAGTTGACAATCACCCGTTTCATCATTCGGTAATTGCAACCCGCCTGTCAGTTTATGGGAAGCATTGGCAAGCGCTGGCTCCACTGTAGCCAATTGCTCGGCAGTTAATAACTGATAAGATACCCCTTCTTGTTCTAACACTTTGATATCATTGGCAGCATTATCAAATTGCTTAGTGTTCCTGAACAATTGCAGGGTTCCCCCCTGACGCCCTTCATATTGGATCCCCGTATCGGCTCTTAACTGTTTAATACAATCCCGACTATATTCTGCCAAACGTACCATTCTGCTTTTATTCATCGCGTAATGGCTTGCATCACAATTACGCAGCATTTGCCACATCCAGCGTAACTGAAACAGGGAGCCATCAGGGCGAATAGCCAAAGGTGCATGACGTTGAAACACCCACTTTATTGCTTTTAGTGGGATCCCTGGAGCCCCCCAAGGGGTCGCATACCCTGGTGAAATTTGACCTGCATTAGCGGCACTAGTTTCTTCCGCAGCACTATTCTGGCGATCAATTACGGTAACTTCATGACCTGCTTGTGCAAGATACCATGCGCTGGTTACGCCAATAACACCGCTGCCTAAAATAAGGACCTTCATTTTACCCCCTACTGGCAAGTGATATTTGCAAGCATAATATGCTAAACATAAAAAGCCAATACAGAATAATAGACTATGACACAATTAACTAACATTTAGGATTTAAGTCACATTTACATTACAAAATATAAAAAATACATTTCTTCAATAAGCGTAGCATTTCAATATAAATTCATTTAAATCAAAATATTAAAGAAGATAAAAATACTGTTTATCACTTTAATTTCTACTTATTAAAGTGATTTAAACGGCAAAAAATAAACATTTCACTCACAAGAACAAAATTTACAAAATTCTAGACAAATGAAAATTTTTGGAATTTAACTAAACATCACCGTTAATTAAGTAGAATAATAATTTAAAAAATCGCATTACACAGTTGGGAGTGTTGCTAAATAGCACACATGTGTTAAGTGATGATTAGAGAAATGCCCCAGAAACATAGATAATTATGCATCATATAATTGCATATTATATGACCTAACCATGATATCACTACATAACTGGGGTAAATAAATGTAACCAATAGCGAGGCAAACAAAAAACGAAGAGTTTAACCAACTTAAGACATGTTTCTGTTAATTCGTTGATCTTTCCGTCAATTCATTGATCATAATACTCTGCATACTATGCCAGATAATGCCACTCTCTTTACCATAATTACGCACACAACCCATAATTTTGTCATAGGCTTTTTCCCGACATAATGAGCTTAACTGCTGGTAGAAATTCAACGCTAAATTACGTGCTTCAGGACTGGAGAAATAATAACGACCAACACGGGTATACAACCCTTTCAGCCCATTAATAATCAAACCATAAATTGGGTTTCCTGACGCAAAAGCCAGACCACGGAAAATATCGTAGTCCACAGAACTGAAAGCTTCAGCGGTATCTTCCACGCTTTCTTTTCCTGCCAAAATTTCCAATGATTTTTCAGGATTGTTCCTAAATGCCGTGCGGATAAAGATGGCTGCAATATTGGTTCGCACAGCTAATAAGTTATCAATCAACTGGGGAACGCGATCATGATCAAGACGCGCCAAAGTTTCCAGAATATTAAGACCGGATGTTTCCCAGAAATTATTAACCTTGGTTGGTTTACCATGCTGAATAGTCAACCAACCATCACGGGCAAGGCGCTGCAACACTTCACGCAAGGTCGTACGGGTGACACCGATCAATTCAGATAATTCACGTTCTGCTGGCAGTATGGAGCCGGGTGGAAAGCGATTATTCCAAATACTTTCAATGATATACTCTTCCGCGAAACTCGCAGGACTTTGAGCCTTAATTACCATAATTTTAATTATTCCAAAGCAGTTTTCTTGGCTAATAATAGCGATTGATGATACCAGAATGTGCTTGCTCGACATAGTTACCGGGTAAATAAACCATGAAAGAGTGAAAGGACTCATAAAAAATGCGATCATTGGTAGATTAATTATGCGCTAATGCCCTTAAATTGCTATCGCATTGAGCATACTATACCGCTCCGATATGTTTCTATAGTGGTCGTTTTGATTTATAGCTACTTAGATTTTTTCTACATCCACAAAGAGGAATATCAATAATAATGGAAATCAGTATCCAACGTGCAGTGGTGAAGAACTTTCTCGGCAATTCGCCGGATTGGTACAAACTAGCTATCATTGTTTTTCTGATTATCAATCCACTGGTCTATTTCTTTATCAGCCCCTTTGTTGCTGGCTGGATGCTCGTTGTTGAATTTATCTTCACACTAGCAATGGCATTAAAATGTTATCCTCTGCAACCTGGAGGATTACTCGCTATTGAAGCAGTCATCATTGGAATGACTTCGCCAAAACAAATAAGTCATGAAATTGCCAACAATCTGGAAGTCATTTTATTGCTGATTTTCATGGTTGCGGGCATTTACTTCATGAAACAATTATTGCTGTTTGTTTTCACAAAGCTGCTACTCAGTATCCGCTCCAAGAAAATGCTGGCATTAGCATTCTGTCTGGCGAGTGCTTTCTTGTCCGCTTTCCTTGATGCCCTGACTGTCATTGCCGTTGTCATCAGTGTTTCAATCGGGTTTTACGCCATCTATCACCGATTCCTTTCCCACAATAGCAGTTTTGAATTGAGTGATGATAAGTACATTGACAGTGAGGATCAAAAACAGACGCTGGAACAGTTCCGGGCATTTCTGCGCAGTTTGATGATGCATGCGGGAGTTGGTACTGCACTGGGCGGCGTGATGACTATGGTTGGTGAACCCCAAAACCTGATTATTGCCAAACATGTTGATTGGGATTTTGTCACATTCTTTATTCGTATGTCGCCAATCACCATTCCTGTGTTGATTTGTGGTTTGCTGGTCTGTTTGCTGGTTGAACATTTTAAACTGTTCGGTTACGGTGCTGAATTGCCTGAGCGTGTTCGCTCTGTTCTGGAGGATTACGATCAAAAAGCCTGTGAAAAACGTACCCGCCAAGAAAAATCCCAGCTTGCTGTTCAAGCATTGATCGGCATCTGGTTGATTGTAGCACTGGCTTTTCATTTGGCTGAAGTGGGTTTGATTGGCCTATCAGTCATTATTTTAGCGACTGCATTCTGTGGTATTACCGAAGAACATGCGTTAGGTAAAGCATTTGAGGAAGCCTTACCGTTTACTGCCCTGTTAACCGTGTTTTTCTCTGTGGTTGCCGTCATTGTTGACCAACAACTGTTTGCGCCATTTATTCAATTTGTCTTGCAGTCTTCACCGGCTTCACAGCTTTCCTTATTCTACTTGTTCAACGGATTGCTCTCCACGGTTTCTGATAACGTTTTCGTCGGTACGGTTTACATTAATGAAGCACTGAACGCCCTGAAAAGTGGCCTGATTTCACAACAACAATACGAATATTTAGCCGTTGCCATCAACACAGGAACTAACTTACCATCCGTGGCAACCCCTAATGGACAAGCAGCTTTTCTGTTCCTGTTAACTTCTGCCTTATCTCCATTGATCCGTCTCTCTTATGGTCGCATGGTAATGATGGCCTTGCCTTATACCATTGTGATGACACTAGTAGGTCTGTTGTGTGTTGAATTCTGGTTAGTGCCTGCCACTGAATATCTCATCAAACTTGGTTTGATCACTCCACTATAATTGGAGACCGAATTTATCGTTATATCCTGCCGGATGGTGTAGTTTTGCACACTATCCGGTTTTTTTGTTAATCACTTGCCTGAAAAAATAGCTCAGTTGATTTTAATTTTATTTTTTTATGGCTGATGAAACGGCACAATAAACCAGTTATTTATCTTGAAAATATGGGAAGAAAAAAAATGTTTCAATTTTTAAATCAAAGTTCCCAAGGGCGAGGCGCATGGTTATTGATGGCGTTGACAGCTCTTATCCTGGAAGCGACAGCACTCTATTTTCAACATGTGATGCAGTTACAGCCTTGCGTAATGTGCATTTATGAGCGTGTTGCGTTGTTTGGTATTTTAGGCGCTGCGCTGCTTGGTGTCATCGCACCTAAAACGCCTTTGCGCTGGTTGGCTATCTTGCTGTGGATTTATAGCGCATGGCAAGGATTACAACTGGCATGGGATCACACCATGATGCAGTTATACCCTTCTCCGTTTAATACTTGTGAATTTTTTGTCCAATTCCCATCTTGGTTACCGTTGAATGATTGGCTACCTTCGGTGTTTCAGGCAGTTGGGGATTGTTCAATGAAACAGTGGGAATTTTTAACCCTGGATATGCCGCAATGGCTGATTGGCATTTTTGCCGCTTATCTGCTGTTGAGTATATTGGTGCTTGTGAGTCAGTTTTTTCGGATTCAGGGTAGATCTTAAGAGTAAGAAATTGTCCCAAAGGGGTCTTGTTAAGGAGATCCCAGCACTTTAGCTGGGATCTTTGAAGTCAAAGCAATCTAAAACGGTATGCCAGCCAAATGATTGCGCCACCAGCTCCACCGAGAGTACTTCCCATTTTAAAACCTTTTATCCAATCGAGCTGATAAATATTTTTATCAGTCAAAATCCATTCCAGTGCTACAAGACCAAATGAACATGTTAACCCATACGCAAGTATCAACAAGATCAAAGTAATCAAAGGACGTTTCATTATCTTTAATCCTTATTATTTACTTTGTCGTTAGTCATGCTATTGCTGATATGATTACCACGTATCGTTTGACCATTTGTGATATTACTGTTTACTTCAGCCCCACTAGCTTCTAAGAAAATAGAACCAATAAATCCTCCAGATATGCCAGGAAGCGGACCAAAATTAGCTTCCCCATATATAAAATTGGAATACACAGGTTTTTCTGCATACTTAAATGCGTCTCGGCTTGCAGGCATACCAAAATAATTTTTAATTGCATTGGCTTCTAACTTACTTGTAATTGCAGAGCCAAATCCGTAACCCAATGTTGTACCGAACGCGGCCCCAACGACTGCCGCCTCTGAGTTCTGACCGGCTACCTGACTACTAAAATACGCACTACCCGCGTTTAATTGGACATTCGTATGCAGTGATCGACCTGTACCTGTCCAACCGGTGAAACCCGCGAGGAATAAGCTCGTATAATCAAATTTATCTCCGGTATTACCGTTGTAAACCTGAACACCGGCATTCGCGCCCATACTCAGCCCGGTACCGACTACTTTAGCTCCTGCGGATGCATTTGAATTCATTAAAGAACGGCCTCCCGCTATCAAACCCAGCATATTTTCGGGTTCAGCAATGAAAGCACCTGCTCTGTCCCAATTGTCCATATGCTTGTTACCATATTCCGCATCCAGACTATTAACATAAAGCACAGCATTTCTGACCTCTTCATTATCCAGTGAACCATATAACCATGTCGGTCTTGTCGCTGCTGAAATCCCGCCATCAATCTTGAGCTTATCTTCACCCGTTGCACATACCAATGAGTTTTCTTGGCAAGCCTTCTAATATCTTTCGGAATTTTCCTTGTGTATTGCAGCATATTTGTCAATGACCGGTTGACAGTCTTTGCCTGCCGCTTTACAAGCGGTTATTTCTTTATCAAAAGCACGCGCCTCATCAAAACTCAGGAAGTTATTCTCCACCGCATTCTTCGCCGCCGACGCCCCGCTCACCCCGCCTGCCGTGGAATCCGTTGCCAGTCCTGCCGCTATCCCTCCTGCCAGTGTAGACAAGTTACTGACTTTTTCCTTCTCATCTGGCGGCAATTCACTCAGATTTTTGGCTGGGTAAAGCGCACTGGCTATCGCCGAAGCGGCCAGTTCACCACTGACCGCCCCCACTGCGCCGGCGGACGCTGAACCACCTTTCATCTCAGCAATCACGCCGCCCAAAATCGCATGGGCCACCAGATTGGTCGCTTTTTCTTCTGCTGTCAGTTGCTCATACGGCTTACCGCCGTAGGTCAACTCCTTGACCGCATTGGCCAGATAAGGCGCCGCGCCGCCAGCGATGGCGGCTTTAATATCCCCGCCGGCCAGTCCTTGCAGGGCAGTCACGACAGCCGTCACGGCCTGACGCTGCCCTTATTGACACTGGCAGAGAATTTGATGCCGTAACCCATACCGTCTGCGGGCCAGCGGCGGTCTCAACCGTCTCGCTCACCAGCCAGACGATACCCGGACTGGTTGTCGATGCTGCCGGCCGCTTTCACGGTCAGCTGTTGCTCAGAAAATAGCTTGCCCTCGCCGTTTTGGAGATCCCCCGACGTCACATGCAACGCGGACAGCCCCTGCAACATGCCGCGCTGGTTATCGATAGTGCCCGTCGTGTTCACGGTCAGCGCTTGGTCCGCTAACAGTTTGCCGTCACTGTTATTGATATGGAGGGCAGAGATATCGCCCCCCGATGTCACGTTCAATGCGGACAGCCCCTGCAACGTGCCGAGCTGGTTATCAATGCTGTTGCCCGTGGTTATGGGCAATGCGGCCGGGCTGGAGCGTCAGCGTCAGCACACCCCCAGTCAGATCCTGCTCCTGCACCATGACACGGGTGGTGACATAACCTTTGGTCAGAATGGCATTTTGCACCTTGTTATTAACCAGCAAAATCCCCTGCCCGCCCAGGCAACGCCCTTTGGCATCCCCTGCCGCGTCCAGTACCCACTGAAAACGGCGAGCGGAATCGCCTTCCAAACGTAAGGTATTGATCGTAAAACAAGGATGTTCATCCGCCGGATAATCAGACAGGCGCACACCGGGGCGCGTAAGCCGGATATCGCTATCCGGTGTCTGTTGCTGCTGTAGTGCGTGCTGCCTTTCCTGCTGCCGGAGTTGCTCCTGAGTATCCAAGGTCGCCGCACTTTGCACGAGGTTATCGGAAAAAGGCTCAGTAAGCCGCACAAACGGTATGGAGGTTTCCAGACGTTGTTCTGCTGTCTGTGATTGCTGTTTTTGCTGAATAAAGGGCGGGTCATCGGCCTGTACGGGGGAGAATACAAATACAGTCCATCCGGCCAGCCCGGCTATCATGTTGCGGGAAGTTACCGTTGCCATAGTAAACCCATCGGATATGTAATTATTATTGAACAGTAATAAGGGAATTTTAAGATGAAGTATTATGGTCGGCGGAGTTTAATTATCAAGCCAGTAGATGAGATATTCATCACACCGGCGTGAATTCAGGCTACTTAACTCTAAAAATGCAACAATATGGCAACGAATCAACAGGATCACAACACATTATGCGCAACATTAAGCAGATTAATCCGGGTTTTAAATTTATCCAAAACAAAAATGCAATGAATATGATGAAAAAAAATGATAAATAGGGTGATATTCAGAGTATTCCTAAATCAGTCACCCCGTTGAACTCTTTATCGCTTACCGCCGGACAGGATTTTTTGCGTCAACATCTGTCCGGACAGCCGTTGCCGCAAATCCCGCCTCTGCAATGGTCGCTGCATCAATGGCCTGATTACGCGTAAATCGATAAGCGGCTTCAATATCCTCCGGTGTTTTGAGTGATTGCCCAATATGATTGACTAAAGAGGCAGTGAATTTGATAAGATATTTTGTTCGTCGGCTGTCGCCTAAATTGGCGCGAGAAAAAGTCTCATAAACCCATTGTCCTGCGTGAGTTTGAAACATTTTACCGTACCTCAATGAAATCGTTATCACTCCTCCTTATTTTTCTAAATACCAATTAATACCTTATGCCACATACGAAATTTCTACTGACTTTCCGCTGTAATATTTTCTTTCAGTAATGTGTGATTCACGGCATATTTTGCCTGCCATGCTTTAGGGTTGATTAAATAATGTTGCCGAAAACGTTTAGAAAAATGACTTGGGCTGGAATAACCTACTGCGGCAGCAACCTCAATGACATTCATCCCTTTCTTTAATAAATCCTCCGCTGTAGTCATACGAACGTTTTCCAGATATTGATGGAAAGTACGGAAAACAACCGCACGGAATCCCTCTTTTAATTTCCGCTCATTCAAACCCACAGCTCTTGATAACGATTTTATTGTCCAGGGGTAATGATAATCGTTATTAATTATTTTTATCGCATTGTAAACAGCACGGCGCTGCAATCCGCTAATCACATTATATTGGCAATCATAAATTTGAGCTGTCACACAAGCGAGTATTTCTAGTGCCTTTGCCTTTAAATAGACCTTTCTGACACTACCATTTAATTGACATTCTTCTATTTGATTCACTATCTGCATAAAAGGTGGATAGATAGGGCATGCCATCATCAAGGCATCACTATAACTCGCATTTTTTTCAAAACCAGCCGTTAATTTGGTAAAAGATGGCAACTCCTGAGCTTCAATTTCGTTCAGAGAAAATCGGATATCGAGAATACGCCAGGTTCCACAGCCAAAGAAATTCATACCCCGTGTCATCGTAGGCGAATAGAAAAATACCATCGTTCCCGGATTAATATCTAAAACCTCACCATTCTCAATTGCCATTTTCCCCTTCCCACTGAGAACAAAGGCTATTGACACTGTTGGCGGCCCTTCGCAATATTCGGTAAAATCTTGACTTAACTCAAGATGGATACGGTTGATGTGAATTCCATCAGATAGCTCCTCTGTTAGCAATGAAGGCGTTGTGTTATTTTCCTCTACTGGTGAATGCATATTATAGCCATGGCCCGCAGAGAAAATCCCCAATGTCTCGCTATAGATCGTCTTCATGAAATCCCCTGTAAAATTAGCATCAGACACCAACCATTTCAAAAAAACGCTTTCCACAATAAAAACAGCATATTGTGCGTGTTAAAGACATTATGCTTTTATTTTATATATTTATATACCAATGTGAATATCACGCAATTTATCATTAATGAGAATCATTATCAATAGTACGTATCGCGCTATTTTTGTCCCTATCCCGTTAGCTCTTCTTTTCTATTCCAGTTAATTTCACCAAATATGTTTCCGGGTTTACCACACTTGTTTGGTTTACCACATTTGATCTTTTTAAAACATGATTTGAAAAGGCATAAAGAGTACTTATGAAAAAAAAATATGCTAAAGCGTCTGTCTTATGTTGTCTGATTTCACCTGTTGTGGCCTGGGCGGAGCATTCACCCGAAGCCGCAGAAGATGTTTTGATTGTGACAGCTAACAAACGGGCAGAAGCATTAAATAAAGTTAATGGCAGCATTTTGGTAAAAACTGGCGAGGAACTTGAGCAAGCGGGTATCACTCAGGTACAGGATCTTGAGCGTGCTTTCCCTGGTTTGCAAATCCGCTCTCGCGGTAACCGAACCTACTCGGCAACCACAATTCGGGGTATCAGTTCACCCGATTACTATTCACCTTCCATTCGTATTTATGTTGATGGTGTTCCTCAGGATCACCAGTTTCTGACACAAGAGTTAATCAATGTAGAGCGTGTAGAGTTATTACGTGGTCCCCAAGGCACTTTATATGGTGGGAACGCCCAAGCGGGTGTTATCAATATTATCACCCGTTCTCCCAAAGAAGGCCCTTGGCTTAACCTTTCTGGCAATTACTCTAAGTTGAAACAAGGGGGTTCCTTCAGCGGATCAATACCGCTTATTGAAGACATGCTTTATGGCAGCATGAGCCTACGCTGGGTAAAAGAGCCAGGACAAATTGATGCGCCAAATCGTGGTGATAAAAATATTGACTCCAGCAAAACCTGGCTCGGTAAAGGAAAACTGACATTTGCGCCAGAAGATTCCCCTTTCAGCGCTGAACTTAGCTTTGCTCATGAAGATCTCAATTCACATGAAGAGCTGTATTTAACCGATGAACAGTTCCGTCGGAAAGAATATGATGGTTCTATCCCTGATTTAACACGGCGCGTCAACAGCTATGCCCTCAAAGCGGAATATGATTTTGGCAATAACGTATTAACCAGTGTCACCGCCTATCAGGATCGCGATATTTTCCGTGATTTTATCGGGGGTAAATGGAAAGAAAAACACCACGCCACCACCCAAGAGCTACGTTTAAATTCCAACTATTCAAATGGGATTACCAGTGTTCTCGGTGGCTGGTTCTCAGATGAAACGAACAGACATCATACTAGCTATAATGATGCACGTAACAAAATCAAAGGAAAATCGCTAGCCCTGTTCGGCGAGGTTAAATTACCCATTGCATCTCAATGGGATCTTACCCTTGGCGGTCGTCTATCACATGAAAAATCTCAGATCAATTATTCAGGATCTGACATCAAGAAGATTGACGCTTTTGATAACCAAGTTTCCAGCAATGAATTTATACCTAAGGCGGCTCTGGGCTGGCAATTGACACCGGATACCCGTTTCTATCTCTCTGCCACCAAAGGATACAAACCTGGCGGATTCAATAACATTGTTTCCTCCGCCAATGATAAAAAGCCTTACGATACCGAAACCTCAGACAATTATGAGTTCGGTTGGCATACCTCATTCTTTGATGACGCAATGACATTAAACAGCGCGGTTTATTACATTCGTTCCAAAGATAAGCAGATCTATGTTGGACCTATGGGTGGGCAATTTATTCGTAACGCCGGAAAGGCAGAAAGTAAAGGTATCGAGCTAAGCAGCCAGATTAAACCAATGCAAGGGCTTAGGCTCTCTCTTGGTGGTAGCGTAGGTAAATCAAATTTCACTGATACAACAAGTGGCGTAAGTTATCAAGGCAAACGCCTGCCTTATGCACCCGATGTCATGCTTAATGCAAGTTTTGACTATCTCATTAATCAAACATTGTTACCCGGTAACCTCTATTTAAATGCCGGTACTCGCTACTATTCAAAAAGCTACTTTGATGAGGCAAATACTCTTGAACAAGGGGGTTACACTCTCTATGACGCGTCCTTAAGTTTAGAAATGGATCATGGTGTTAATGTCAAACTTTATGGCGAAAATTTAGGTAACAAACAGTACCGTGTCTCTAGTTTCCAGATGGGAAATACGTACAGCATGATAAGTAAGGGCTTGAATGTTGGGTTGGATGTGAGCATTGCACTATGACGCACAATACCTCACATCGCCGTCACATCTCGTTGCTACTTTTGACTTTGGCTGGTGTTTACACCATCCAAAGTACCATTGGTATGTTAACGTTACAAAGCATGCCGGCATTTCTACGTAACCACGGCGTTACCCCAGATAAGATAGGGTTACTCTATCTATTAATGTTACCTTGGGCATTAAAATTTCTCTGGGCTCCCGCTGTAGAACGCTATCGCAAATCAGGTTCGGGGGATACTACCCCCCGCCGCATCATGCTCTGCGGCAATCTGTTAATTGCACTGCTTTTTGGTTTAATGTCCTTAGCAAAACCTGCCGAACATATGCCGCTGATCATAGCGGCTCTGTTTCTGATTACGCTTTGTCTGACCGTGGTAGATACCACCACAGACGGCCATGCTATCGATCGGTTATCACCACAGCATCGCCCCTGGAGCAATGTCATGCAAGTTGGAGGCAGTTATCTGGGAGCCATTATTGGCAGCGGCCTGTTTTTATATCTTATTTCACTCTATGGCTGGCACATTGGTGCAGGTATGCTAGTTATAGTGATCCTATTAATGTCACTGCCTATCTTGTTCATCCGAAAAACTCAGGGACAGGGAGAATCGAATGCGTCAAAAACATCGGGCATCCTCTCTCCAAGACCCTCCCTAAAGAGTGCATTACGTCGTACTCCGGTTAAACAGGCACTGCTTTTAATACTGCTATGTATGATTGGGACACGCCTGTCACTCGGTATGCTCTCCCCATTTTTAGTCGATCGCGGCGTAGACTTAACCCAGTTAGGCATCATTGCTGCCAGTGGTGGTGCATTAGCCGGATTATCCGGTGTCCTGATTGGCGGCATCGTGGTACGTAAGTTAGGTGCTGTCCAGACATTATTGGCAGTAATGCTGCTTGAATGTCTGGTATTAGTCAGTATTTTTTGGCTTGCCCAACAACCAGAAACACCCCTATCCCTGCTTTCAGCAGCATACGTTTTTATCACATTAATCACCGCTACCAAATTTGTTGCCTTGTATACCCAGATGATGTCTCTGGCGGCTGGCATACAGTCTGGTGTGGATTTTGCGTTGATGCAATCCGCAGATATGAGCATTGCGATCATCTGTTCAATGCTGGGTGGATTGATTGTGACCAAAGCAAGCTACGCATCCCTTTTCGCTCTGGCATCACTCTTTACCCTCGCTGGCTTGTTTTGGACATTACGGATGCGCCACAATTTCCAAAAGGAAAGCACCTATGCTCAGTAATGATCCTTCTGTTCAGAATTCTCCAGAGCAACGTGCCGCTGACGCCGGTGTCCTTAAGACATTGTGGGATATGATGCGCCCATATCGCACGCTGAGTTACGTTGCCATTGCGCTTGCTCTTGTTTCTGCCGGCTTGCAAATACTACCGGCAGCGATTGCTGGTCTTATTACCCAATCTCTCTATGACGGGCAATATGACACATTGCTGAATTACGGCATCATGTTATTAAGCTTTACCTTTGCCGCTATGCTGACTTTCAGTGGTTCAACGTTTGTTGCTCATTTGATCGCTGCCGATGTTCAGGCTGATGTTCGTCGTCATATCAGCAATAAGTTGAAGTCTGTTCCCTTAGGCTTCTTTATGCAGACTGACAGCACCGAAATCAAGAAGATGATGTTAGATGACGTCGAACAGCTTGAGGATGGTATTGCCCACATTATTCCAGAGATGTCAGCAACTTTGTTCGGCCCATTGATTGCATTGGGTGTGATGTTAGCCATTGACTGGCGATTAGCATTGGCGGCTTTTGCTCCAACTTTGGGTGCCTGCTTATTATTCATCTATATTCAGATGAAAGTTCAAACCACTACTCAGCGTTTTTACGCAGCCCAAAATCGTATTGCTTCAACAATGGGTGAAGTTATCAACGCCATTCCTGTAGTAAAAACCTATTCAGGCGGCAATATTGCCCTACAGCGAGCGGAAGAAGCATTTACCGCCCTGACACGTATTATCGATGTTTGGGTTGAGAAAGTGCAGGTCAAATCCAGCCGATTTTTTGTGCTATCCAGCGCTAATCTGCTGTTTGTCCTCCCTTTGGCGGTCTGGCTATTTAACCGACAAGAGATCACTTTATTTGAATTCACCTTCTTTATTCTGTCTGCTATGGCATTCGGCAATATCGCTTCATCCATGTTCTCTGTGATGACACGCTTGCAGCAGCAAGAGGCGTTAATCACACGTTATCGTTGGCTAATGAATCAACCAGAATTAGCGCCATGTACCCAAAGTCAAGTTCCTGCCGATCATACTGTGACTTTGCATAATGTCAGCTTTTCCTATCAAGATAAGCAGGACAATGTCTTAAATAACATCTCGTTTTCCGTCCCTGCCGGCAGTTCACTCGCTCTGGTTGGAGCCAGTGGCTCTGGTAAATCCACGATAGCCAGCCTGATTGCTCGTCTTTGGGACCCTCAACAAGGCAAAATTACTGTTGGTGGTGTTGATATCCGCAACATGGATGAACCCACTCTGCGTAACAACATCTCTTTTGTGTTCCAGCGGGTATTTCTGTTCAACGATACGGTAGCCAATAATATCCGCTTGGCTCGTCCTGATGCTTCACAAGCTGAAGTTGAAGCAGCGGCTATCGCAGCACAAGCTCATCAATTTATCCAACAGTTACCCCAAGGCTACAACACCGTGATTAACAACGGTATTAGCTTATCTGTAGGAGAAAAGCAGCGTATTGCCGTTGCCGCCGCTATCCTGAAAAACGCCCCCATTCTTGTATTGGATGAAGCCACCGCTTATGCCGATCCAGAATGTGAAAAAGAGATGCAACAAGCACTCAATGCGTTATGCCGTAATAAAACCGTGATTGTTATCGCCCATCGCCTGCCAACTATCCGTCACCTTGATCAAATACTGGTTTTGGATAAAGGACACATCATTGAGCAAGGAACCCATGATGAATTGGTCGCACAGCAAGGCGCGTATACCAAACAATGGGCAGCTTGGCGGGGAGAAAATACCGGAACAGGAGTAAATTAATCATGGGATTATTTAATCGTCTCCAACAACATCTGTCTGCAAAATTACAACGGGTTTGGTTTGGTGGGTTGTTATATAAACAACTTGATACCATTGCGATTATTGCTCAACTGGCTATCGCCGCCTGGGCCATCGCTCATCTGAAGGAAAATCATCTGCAAGAAAGTGGCAACGCTATGATGCCACTTATTATCCTGATATTATTGGTTATTTTACTGTTACTGCGATTCGCTTTTATGTCTCGCGCATTACGTAAACTCACCATTGCTGCTTATGGGCTGGGAATAGAAATCCGTCGCTCTTTGCTACAACGGCTTGTCAGTATGTCCATAGCAACAATTCGTGGATTAAGTGCCGGAAAAATAGCCCTGACGTTATCCGAAGATGTGCAATGGCAGGAAAATCAATCAGCCTATACCACCCCACAAATCACCTGCCAGATTATGATGCTGACGCTTATCTATCTGGCTTTATTCTGGTTCGACTGGGTTGTTGCTGGCTGTGCCCTATTAGTATTGATGGTTGGATTACTGATTCTGGGTGGTATCCGTCAAAAACTCAATGAAATACTGCGTCGTCGGGCAGCGATGATGGCTGATGTATCCGAAGCAATCGTAGAATATGCCCAAGGCATGGCTTTTATTCGCGCTGCGGCTGCTACCACAACGGTAGAACAACGTTTTGACCAGGAAATTGAACAACTACGTGCCGCATTCCGCCGCGGAATATTCAAAAGCATACCGTTGCTGAGTCTGTTCTACATCATTATTGATACCAGCGTGGTTGTTGGCATTCTGGCCGGTGCCTTACGCTTTAATGAAGCACTCACTCTCTCTGAGATGCTGATCACTATTCTATTGTTGTTCGCCACTATTACCCCTTTACGCGGGATCATTCCCCTGCTCAACGTGACCGCATTGACACAAGTCGGCGAAACACATATTGCAGAGATAGAGGCAGTTGCAACACAAACTTCCGGACCATTAGCTGCACCAAACAAATATGATGTTGAAGTTAACAACATCTCATTTAGCTACCCAGGTACTCGCCAGCCCGCTATCCAGAACGTTTCATTTTATGCACCACAAGGCAGTATGACCGCCATTGTGGGGCCAAGTGGTAGTGGCAAATCCACGCTGGCCTACTTATTACTCTCTTTCTATCAACTGGATAAAGGTGAAATTCGTCTTGGCGGTGAACCGATTCATCATTACCAGACTCAAGCATTGTATGACACTGTCACAATGGTATTCCAGGAAACTGCACTATTTCAGGATACTGTCGCCAACAATCTCCGTTTAGGTGATCCGAATGCGGCACAGTCAGAGCTGGAACAGGCTGCCCGCCTTGCCAACATTCACGATACGATTATGGCATTACCGCAAGGGTACGATACCCCTTTAGGTGTGGATGGCGGTACGTTGTCTGGCGGGGAGCGCCAACGGCTTGCCATTGCTCGCGCAATCCTAAAACAGTCCCCGGTTCTATTCCTGGACGAAGCAACGGCGTCGCTGGACCCCGAAAATGAGCAATTGATACAAGAAGCATTTGATTCTCTCACTCAGGATAAAACCGTTTTTGTTATCGCTCATCGGCTAAGTACGATAACCCGGGCTGATCAAATATTAATCATGGATCATGGAACCCTCTGTGATAGCGGTACACATGATGAATTACTGAAGCGTTGTCCGCTTTACCAATCACTTTGGAAAAATCACCTTGGCTCAGAAGAGCATTGGCATTTACATCCCAGTATTCACTTAAATAAGGTGTAACCCACCCATTTGATTTATTAGGTACTGTCATTTTATAGGATTTACTCATGCACACGGACCTTCTCTCTCCTGATTCGCTGCGCCAGCTTATCGCTGACCTGTTTAATCAAAAAAATATTTTGGTGGGCGATCATGACGATTTAATTCGCAATGGGCTGGATTCAATGCAAATCATGGCATTGCTAAACCAGTTTAGACGTCAGGGACATCGTGTCACTCTGCGCGAACTTTACCAAAAGCCAACGCTACATGCCTGGAGTCAGCTTCTGCAACGCCATGCCCCTGTCACCCAAACAGCACCCCAAAATACACCGCCACAGCCACGGATTGCTGATGCCCGCCCATTCCCTTTAACGGCAGTACAGCATGCTTATTTTGTTGGGCGTTCACCGGAGCAAACGTTGGGAGGAGTGGGTTGTCATCTGTACCAGGAGTTTGATGGTATTGGGCTGGACCTTGAACGACTGGAAGCGGCTATTCACATGCTGATTCAACGGCATCCGATGTTGCGTGTACGTTTTTTGCCGGATGGTCGTCAGCAAGGCATAACCAACGCTTACTGGAAAAAATTAACGGTTCACAATCTCCGTCATCATTCAGTTGATGAACAGCACCAAGCGCTGGACAGCATACGTAACCAACTAAGCCATCGCGTATTACGGGTTGAAGAAGGAGAAACGTTTGATATTCAACTTAGCCTGTTTGGTGATAATCAACATCGGCTACATGCCAATATCGATCTGCTGATCATGGATGCCGCCAGTTTTAGTCTGTTCTTTACCGAACTGGCGGCATTAATTGCCAAACGCAGCCTACCCGCTATTGCTTCTGACTATGATTTTTGCAGTTATCTCACACAATATCAGGCTCAATTTAAGCAAGCCCGACAGGAAGCAGAGGTATTCTGGCGTAACCGATTAGATACTTTGCCACTTGCCCCCCAGCTTCCTTTGGCCAGGGATCCTTCCCTAATAAAAAATGTTCAGGTTCAGCGCAGATGTTTTCACTTATCGCCTGAACATTGGGAACGTTTTAAGCAACTCGCGCAACAAAATGGCGTTACGCCAACGATGGCATTAGCAACAGCATTTGCCGCTTTATTGTGTCGCTGGAGTAATTCAACACGCTTGTTGTTCAACCTGACGCTATTTGACAGAACTCCGCTGCATAACGCGGTTGACAACATTCTGGCCGATTTTACCAATATTCTGCTGTTGGACATCCCTGGCGATAATTTACCGTTCTGCCAACTGGCTCAGAATGCACAAGCAACATTTACCGAAGCTTACGAACACCGTCATTGGTCTGGTGTAGAAGTTCTGCGTGAGCTCAAGAAGCAAGGCAACCACCCACATGGCGCGCCAATTGTGTTTACCAGCAATTTAGGCCGGCCTTTATATGGTGAGAATACCCGTGATGTCCTGGGAAAACCAAGTTGGGGAATATCACAAACACCTCAGGTATGGCTGGATTTCGTTGCCTTTGAACATGAAAACACCCTGAATATTCAGTGGGATAGCAACGACGAACTTTTCCCTGACGGTTTGATGGATACTCTATTCACTACCTATCAGAAATTGATTGAGAACCTGACGGCAAACGCGACACAATGGCACGAAAAGTTACCGGATCTGATGCCTGAGTCGCAATACCGTCTGCGACACCAAATTAATAACACAGTTGAACCGTTACCCACTGCCTTGTTGCATGAGGCAGTGTTTACACAAGCAGAACGCACCCCAAATGCTATCGCTTTAATTACTCATCATGAACAAATAAGTTATGGCGAACTCAGCCTGGCAGCCCGCCGATTAGCCGCCGTACTGCAAAAAATGCCGGTTATACCGGGAGATCGCGTCGCCATTAGCATGGAAAAAGGCATCGGACAAATTGTCGCTGTACTCGCTGTACTTTATGCTGGCGGTGTTTATGTTCCGGTTCCCGTGGATCAGCCACTAGGCCGACGTCGGGCTATCTGTGAAAGTGCCGGAATCAATGTCGTTATCATTGATCCTAAGCAGCAGAATACTTGGTCACAGGATATACATTGCATTTCCTGGCATCAGGATGAGCAATTACTGCCCTTAACTCACATGGCTAAGCGCGCAGTGACTGATCCGGCTTATATCATTTATACCTCTGGTTCAACCGGAATGCCAAAAGGTGTGGTGATTAGCCACCAAAGCGCATTGAATACCTGTCTGGACATCAATCGCCGTCATCAAGTTCAAAGTCATGACCGTTTACTGGCACTCTCTGCCCTGCATTTCGACCTCTCTGTTTATGACATTTTTGGCATTCTCAGTGCAGGAGGAGCGCTGGTATTCATTAATGAAGCACAACGCCGCGATCCATCCACCTGGGAAATGCTGATCGAGCGCCATCACATTACGTTATGGAACAGTGTACCGGCACTGTTCGATATGTTGCTAACCTATTGTGAAGGAATGGAAGTTGATGCACCGAAAACGCTTCGTACTGTGATGTTATCCGGAGATTGGATCGGTTTGTCGCTGCCTGAACGTTACCGTGCGTTCAATCCCGATGGCGTATTAAGTGCAATGGGAGGCGCAACAGAAGCGGCTATCTGGTCAAATGAATATATTGTTAAGGAAGTTGACGAACAGTGGCGCTCTATCCCTTATGGTTATCCTCTCGCTAATCAGCGTTACCGTATAGTCGGTGAAGATGGCCGTGATTGCCCTGACTGGGTTGTCGGTGAACTTTGGATTGGTGGTGCCGGTGTAGCGCTAGGCTATTTTAATGATGAAGAACGCACGGCAGCCCAATTTGTCATTGATCAAGGAGAACGTTGGTATCGCACTGGTGATCTGGGTTGTTATCACCCCGAAGGCTGGCTCGAATTTATGGGGCGCCGTGATAGCCAGGTGAAAATTGGTGGTTACCGAATTGAACTGGGAGAAATTGATGCTGCCCTCAATCAAGTAACCGGTATCAGTAAAGGCGTTGCCTTAACCCATGGTGAAAAAGAGAAATCCCTGGTGGCATTTCTGGAGTTGGAAGGCGATACTTTGTGCCAACGCATAAATCGTGCGCCACAATTACCAACAAACTATCGTGATCTGTTCCCTGCAATGCAGGCTATAACCAATAACAATCATAAACATGATGACGAAGTTGCGCTATTTCTGCTTGAACACCTGTCTCGTTACGGCATTACATTTATTTCACCTCAATCGCTCTCCGATTGTCTGAAACACTATCAAGCTGAGCCGGAATACCATCTCTGGTTTGCCCGGATGCTGGCGTATCTTTGCCGATGCAATTTATTGGCTGAACCTGCACATCATGTCTATCAAGCTGTATTGCCATCCACCGCATACAATAATGAAGCAAAATGCGTTCCTGCACGCTGGCATTCTACGTTGCGTAATATTCTTACCGGACAACAGACAGCCGTCACATTACTTGATGATCCGCAATTCGCACCGGAACAACAGCTCTTTGCCCAACCAGAAACCCAGCAATGGTTGGCAGGATTGAAACACGTCATCCTTGCCCTTTCCCAGCGGTTACAACGCCCCGTTACTTTGATGGAGTTCGATGCCCGCAGTGGTCTCTGCGCTCAATGGCTGGCAGAACATATTACTGACCAACATCTGTCTTATATCGGCTTTGAACGTTCTCAGGCCCTGATTAATCAGATGCAAACAAGGTTAAGTGGCTATACTCATGCATCAGTACACTATTGGTCTGAGAAAAATAAACCTGAATCGCTACAGTATCAGGCAGATATCATCCTGTTAAACAATGTATTACACCGCGAGGAAGACCCAACAAGTTGCATCAAAGTATTGCTTCCACTGGCACAACCGGGTGCGTTGGTATTAGCAATGGAGTTGCAACAAGCATCCTCTATCTCCCTGATTACGGCTGAGTTGCTCTCACCTCAAGGTATTCAGTTACGCTCTGCGTCAGAGTGGTTATCTCTTCTTCCATTGCAAACGGAAACTCCGGTTACCATCGGTAATCTGAGTGTGTTGTTGATGCAAACAAGTGACAACGTCACCAAGCCTGATCGGGAAAAAATTAAATCCGCTCTGGCACAACATTTGCCAGGATATATGATCCCACAGCGCTTACACGTTATTCCGCGTCTGCCTCTAACACCTAACGGCAAAATTGACCGCAAGGCACTGTCACAATCTCTTCAGTTCGCCACAAAAACAGACACAGCGACGTCTCAGCCTGAAATGACCCTGCTAAATACGGTGGAACAAACCGTTGCCGATATTTGGCAACGCCTGCTGAATACTGAGCAATTGGGCCGTAACAGCGACTTTTTCCAACTTGGCGGTGACAGTCTTTTAGCTACTCGTTTGATTGGTGAACTAACACAACAAGGCTTCAAAGGCGAACATGGTCATCTTTTCCGTAACCCGCAATTGGCGGCGTTTGCTTCAACACTGACTTCTTTGTCCACAACTTCATCAAAAGCCTATTCCATACCGGAAGAGCAAGATGAATATCAGCCTTTCCCATTAACTGAAGTTCAGCAAGCTTATCTGGTCGGACGCCATGCTGGTTTTGCTCTGAGTGGCATTGGTGCACATTTCTTTATCGAATACCGGATAGAACAGTTAGATGTTCAGCGCCTGAATCGAGTGTTAAATCGTTTGATCCAACGTCATCCTATGCTGAGGACTGTTGTGATTAATGGGCAACAACAGATATTGCAAGATGTTCCCGTCTTCTCTGTTAAACAACACCGATTTGCTGATATTACTGAGGCAGACACCTTACGCGAACGTCTGTCACATCAAGTATTGGATGTCAGTCGCTGGCCGGTGTTCGATTTCCAACTTGCACAAGACAACAGCCTTGTCTCCCGACTATTTGTCAGCCTGGATAACCTGCTATTAGACGGATTAAGTATGCAGATATTGCTGGCTGAATTAGAGCAGCTATATCTCAACGAACAGCACGCATTACCACCACTGAACGTGACATTCCGGGATTGTGTGTTACGCCAGCAACAAATGCCAGTACACCAGAATTCATTGCAATACTGGCAAGAGCAAGTGAAGACACTACCACTGGCTCCGCAATTACCATTGCGTATTGCACCAGAACGTGTTCAATCTCCGCATTTTGTGCGTTATAGCGATCGGTTATCTGCACATGAATGGGATCAATTAAAACAACAGGCTGCCTCCCAGCAAATAACGCCTTCTGCGCTCTTGATTGCCGCTTATGCAGCCGTTCTGTCCGCATTCAGTACCAAACCGGAGTTAACTCTTAATCTTACCCTGTTCGATCGCCCACACTGGCATGAGGACATTAAACATATTCTGGGTGATTTCACTTCACTGTCACTACTGGCTTGGCATCCGAAGAAAAATTGGTTATCAAGTGCCCGTCAGCTGCAACAACAGCTATGGCAAGATCTGGATCACCGCCATATTTCAGCGATCAGAGTGATGCGTGAACTAGCACAGCGCCGTGGTCCCGATGCTGCCGTTATGCCAGTCGTTTTCACCAGTGCGTTGGGAACCCATGAAGGACAGTTCCTTTCACGTTCATCATGGATGAAACCGGTTTGGGGTATCTCGCAAACGCCACAAATCTGGCTGGATCATCAGGTTTACGAATCTGACGATGAACTTTGCCTGAACTGGGATGCAGTCGAAGAATTATTTGCGCCACATCAGTTGCAAAGCATGTTCAACAGCTATATGGCGCTATTGCGCACCCTTGCTGCACAACCGGAAAGCTGGCATTCAGAGTTGGAGCAACTGATGCCACGTCAGCAAAGCGTGAAAGGTACAGATAATCCTGCGGTGACTATTACATCATCACCGCGCTTAGAAGGATCCGAACCGCAAGTATGCAGTGAAACATGCAATGAAATTCAACACCTGTTTTTATCTGTAACCAATCATCCGATACATGCACAACAAAACTTCTTTGAGGCAGGAGCCAGCTCACTACAGCTAATCCAACTGCATAACAAATTACAACATGCAGGTTTCCAGCATCTTGCTGTTACTGATTTATTCGCTTATCCAACACCAAAGACGCTCAGTTTGCGTTGCCGAAAAGAGGCTCAAAACGGAAATAGCCAGTCAATTACCCTTCGTCAACGTCAACAACAAAAGCGTCTACAACAACGGGAAAAACGTCATAAAGGAGCTGTACAATGACTAATTTAGCGCCTCACTACGATAATTGTGATCCCATCGCAGTGATTGGTCTTGCCTGCCGTTTTCCGCAGGCACCAGATAGCGATACGTTTTGGCATAACCTGCAACATGGCGTTGAGTGTACAACGTCACTGTCCCGTCAAACATTATTGGATGCGGGTATTCCTCCTGAAGTCATTGATAGTGAAAACTTTGTTAATCAGGCTGCAATACTGGAGAACGCGGAACAATTTGACGCCACGCTGTTTGGTTATTCGCGTCAGGAAGCAGAAATGCTCGATCCTCAGCAGCGTCTATTCCTGCAAACAGCCTGGCATGCGCTTGAACATGCCGGTTATGCACCGCGCCATGTCCCCCTGAAAACCGGTGTCTTCGGGAGCAGCCGGATCAGTACCTGGCCTTCATGGTCACAGTTTGCCATGACCGATGTTGGCAAGGTTAAAGGGTTACAGGCGTTAATGAGTAACGATAAAGATTATCTTGCGACTCGTACCGCCTATAAATTAAATCTGAAAGGTCCTGCACTCACCGTCCAAACGGCCTGTTCAAGTTCACTGGTTGCCGTGCATATGGCTTGCGAGAACCTGCGTTCCGGTGAGTGTGACATGGCCTTAGCCGGTGGTGTGGCGGTTTCTTTCCCACAAGAAAGCGGTTACTTGTATCAACCAGGGATGATCTTTTCACCTGATGGGCATTGTCGTCCCTTTGATAGTCAAGCAAATGGCACCTATGGCGGCAATGGTGTTGGTGTTGTCGCACTGAAACGTCTGAGTGATGCCTTACGCGATGGCGATCCCATCATGGCCGTGTTACGTGGCAGTGCAATTAATAACGATGGCAACGAAAAAGTTGGCTTTACTGCACCTTCAGTGAATGGTCAACGCCGTGTTATTAGCGAAGCATTACAACTGGCAGATGTCAGCATTGATGATGTCGGCATGATTGAAGCACATGGTACGGGGACACCCCTTGGTGATCCCATAGAAGTTGACGCGTTACGCACTGTATTTTCTGAGCGTAGTGTGTCAGTACCGCCTTGTTACCTTGGCTCAGTGAAAAGCAACATCGGCCATCTCGATACTGCCGCAGGCATTGCCAGTTTGATCAAAGCGGTTCTGTCCGTTTGGCATGGTTACATTCCTCCAACGATCAATGTACAACAACCCAATCCGGCATTACGGCTGCAAGAAAGCCCATTCAGACTGGCAACACAAGGACAACATTGGACGCAAGAATTGCGTACCGCCGGTGTTTCTTCATTCGGTATTGGCGGCACCAACTGTCATATTGTGGTGCAATCATTGCCAACAGAATTACATCGTCGCCACGTTAATCATTCACCAACAGCGCCGTTGCTGCTCTCTGCTGCTTCTGAATCCTCATTACGTCAATTGGCGCAACGCTACGCGACGGCACTCAATAATGCCCCAGAACATTATGCCGATCTGGCCTGGACTACATTGCAGGGACGTGATCTTTCCCTGCCCTGGCGCTTAGCGCTGACAATATCACCACAAGATATTGAGAAAAATACTGCCAGCCTATCCGCTTTTGCGGACAATATGCCAACACCAAACATTTTTAGCGGGCAAGCCAAGAGCGAAAACAAGCAACTGTGGCAATTCAGTGGTCAGGGGTGTCAATGGTCTGGCATGGGAAAAGCCATGTATGCGAGTTCTCCGGTTTTCTCCGCCATGTTAGATCGTTGCTGTGCGGCCTGTGCTTCCGAATTAGCACTGCCACTAAAAGCAGTCATGTTCGGAGAACATGATGCCGCATTATCGACCACCGAATATGCACAACCGGCTATTGTGGCACATCAAATTGCGTTGGCAGCGCATTGGCGTGCACTTGGGCTAAAACCCGATTATGTACTGGGGCATTCCGTCGGTGAATTCGCGGCTGCCGTTATTGCCGGCATCTTCACACCTGAACAGGTAATGCCACTGGTCGCAGTACGAGGCAAACTAATGCAAAGCTGTTCCCAAGGGGGAGCAATGCTGGCGGTCTTTGCCAACGAAGATGATATTCTTCCTTTTACCCATTCACTGGCATTGGATCTGGCGGTTTGCAATGGCCCGCAACACTGGGTTTGGGCCGGTACAGAGGCAGAAATTGATATCCTGGCACAACGTCTGGAACAGCAGCAGATTCGTTGCCAGCGCCTTAATGTTGCCTGTGCAGCACATTCCGTCATGCTTGAGCCTGTTCTGGAAACATTTTCCCTGTATTGCCGTCGGTTACAACCTGCATCAGGAGAAATTCCGCTAATTTCCACCTTAACAGCCAATCTTGCAGATTATGAGCAATTAGGTTCACCAGATTACTGGTGTCACCATATGCGCCACACTGTTCGTTATCATCAAGCCATTGAATTTGCCCGCCAACAAGGTGTTACATTGTTCATGGAGTTTGGGGCTGATGCACAGCTAACAGGGATCGGACGACGTGTCAGTCTGCCGCAGGAAACCTGGGTTGCGAGTGTATATCGTCAAGGCTCCCCAGAGGCAGCTCAGCAAACGGCTCTCATGCAACTTTATTGTGCCGGTGCACATCTTGATTGGCCGCCTCTTTTCCCGTTCACCGGAGTAAAATGCCATGCGCCACTCTATCCATTTGATGAGCAGCATTACAGTTTCTCTGTAACCGGATTACCTATAAATAAAACCGAGCAACCTTTAGCCAATATCCACGCTGAGCTTGATGTTAATTCCCTGCTCGATCCGGCCATTGAACAAAATCCCGATGCGCTAATATTGCGGGCATTGTATACCGACGCATTGATATATCAATGTCATGGACGTGATGCTGAACAAGGTTTCAGTGCCATCGACACGATTCGGGCTGGTCGGCTACAACCCTGCTGGCGTCCTTTGCTGGAACAGTTATTAATCCACTGTGTTCAGCAAGGTTATTACCAGGAGGTTTCCGGTCCAACGGTAAGTAAAATATATCGTCCTTACCGTGCCTTGCCTTATGCTAAACGCCGGTTATTGGAAGCGAGTTTATTCGCAACTTTTCCGGCACTGATCTATGCTGGCGAGCGTTTATTCGCTCTGTTGAGTGATCGTGCTGATCTGCCTCGTCAATCAGTGGTATCTCAATCGATGACAAAAGCATGGCTTCCTGCACCACAACCATGCCCTGATACTCATTATGTCTTGCATTGGCGCACAATAAACACCACAGATACACAGAAATCTTCAACGACCTATACTCTTCGCACCTCAACAGAAAATGACGAGATAATTAATCATTGGCGTCAGGCAGGAATTCATTTACAGCCTGAAAGCGAAAATACGTTATTACTGCTTGAAGGCAATGATATTACTGAATTATGTGATCAAGTTATTCGTGAACTAAAACGCGATGAAACAACACCTTTAACCGTCGTAACCTGCGGCGCCCAACCAGAATCCACCTTATTAAAAGAGGATATCAACCCCGCTCAATACGCTATCTGGGCGTTACTGCGTGTCGCGGTTGAAGAGTACTCCCATCGTCGCATCCAGGCGATTGATATCGCTGATATCAACGATACTGACGCTGTATCATTAGCGCTTGGCTATCTGGATACACAAAATCATGAACGCCATTCTGGATACAATCGCTGGCTGAGAGTGCGCGGAAATCAAATCGCTGTACCTGTTTTACAGCGCCAGTCATTACCCTTATCACAGCAGCCGATACTCATTCCTCATCAGGGTTGGCACATTATTACGGGGGGTATGGGCGGTATCGGTCGCATTTCCATCCGTTGGTTGCTAGCCCAAGGTGCACGTAAGATCGCCGTGTTTGCCCGCCGCAAAAAGGCAGATTGGGATACTTTTGTGCAAGCATTGTCACTGAATAGCGAATGTGAAATACGTTGGATTAACCTTGATGTCACTGATACACCAGCCTTGCTAAATGCAGTGCAATCGCTGGCACAAGAGGATTGTATTGCTGGCGCGATCCATACCGCAGGCATTGCTGACCATACCCCACTGGCAAAACTTGAGCGTCAACACCTGTCACAGGTATTAACCGTCAAAGCGCACAGCGCATCGGCGTTGCAAGCTGCGCTCCAACAGCATAATGCACAATATCTGCTGCTTCACGCTTCTGCCGCATCAATGTTAGGTGCCCAAGGGCAAGGTGCTTATGCAGTCGCCAACGCTTGTTTGGAATCTTTAGCGCTGACAGCACCAAATCAATTGATGGTTAAAACATGGGTTTGGGGGGTTTGGGGTGGCATTGGTATGGCCAGCGACCGACGATTAGTGGAAAAGCTAGCGCAAGATGGCATGTTACCATTCAGTACAAATGAAGGTATCTGGCATCTCAATCAATCTCTGTACACCACATCACCTTGCTATCTGGCAATGCGGTTAGATGATCATCATCCTGATATTATGCGACGCCTACAGGCTGATGTTCCCAATATAGCCGTTCCCAATATAGTCGTTGCGAAATCGACATCTTCACTTTCTACCGATAACACGCTGTTTCAGGACAGTGAACAACGGCTTAACTGGTTGCGTCAGCGTGTCGCAACATTATTGCGTCTGGAACAGCCGGAACGTTTAGAGCCACAACAAGATTTATTGCAATTTGGTTTGGATTCCCTGCTATTTCTGGAGTTGAACGCGGCCATCCACCAACAATTTGGCTTTAGATTAACCGCTGGATTGGCTTATCAAAATATGACGCTAGAGGGGCTTAATACACTCGTTGGGAATGCCCTGCCTGAACAACCTGTTGTCTCTTCCCAACCTGAGATGATTGTTGACAGTTCCCAGCGTCACACACCATTTCCCCTGACACCCATTCAGCACGCTTACTGGATTGGTCGTACACAGGCCATTGATTTTGGTGGTGTCGCTTGTCACGTCTTATTTGAATGGGATCTGGCTCTGGATAGTTTTGATATCCCGCGTTTTGAGCAGGCATGGAATGCGTTGATTCAACGTCATGGCATGTTACGCATGATAGTAGATGAAGATGGGCAACAAAGGATTTTGCCGGAAACGCCGTGGTATGTTCTATCTCAGGATGATTTGCGGACACTGAATAATACGGCCTGCGAACAGGCTTTGGCTCAGCGTCGTCATACCCTCTCCTACCAAGTACCACCAGCAGAACAGTGGCCGCTGTTTGAAGTTTCTGTATCACTGCTACCGAATGAACGCTGTCGCTTACATATGAACCTGGATCTGTTGCAGTTTGATGTACAGAGTTTCCGGATCATGATGGACGATCTACAACTTGCTTATCATCAACAACCTCTGGCCCCACAAGCATTTACTTTCCGCGATTATGTGATGGCAGAACAAGCGCAACGTGAAAGTAAAGAGTGGCGGGCATCATGGGCATACTGGCAGGAACAACTCCTTTCATTACCTCCGGCGCCAAGATTACCGTTGAATCCACAACTGCCACAACGTAACCAGCCACAATTCACGACTTATGAAGGTCGCTTGGCACAATCTGACTGGCAACGTCTTAAACAAGGCTGGAAAAAATGGGGAGTAACACCTTCCGCTGGCCTGTTGACGCTGTTTGCCCATACCCTTGAATGGTACAGCCGTCATCCACTATTTACTCTCAACCTGACATTCTTTAATCGGCAACCTTTCCATCCAGAAGTGCAAGAACTGATTGGTGATTTTACCTCGGTTATGTTGATGGATTTTGATTTACGCAAGACAACGTCCCTACGTGCCAGCATGGAAAAAACGCAGGCTTTGCTCTGGCAACGGTTGAGCCATAGTCATGTTAATGGCGTCGAAGTATTGCGGGAACTTGGCCGCCAACAAAATGGCGAAACCCAAAACAGGCAGCCGCTGACACCGGTCGTTTTCACCAGTATGTTAGGGATGACACAAGAAGGTGTTGCTATCAAACAATCCATCACCCAATTACTGGGCGATCCGGTCTTTGTTCTGAGCCAGACGCCGCAAGTCTGGTTAGATCATCAGGTTATGGAAGTCGATGGTGATCTGCTGTTCAACTGGTATTGCATGAATGATGTGCTAGAGGCAGGTGTCATTGCGTCACTGTTTGCCGCTTATAACGCGTTGTTAATGCAAATTTGCCACCAGCCTGAACGTATGGAGTATTATGACCTTCATACGCCGCCGACTACTTACATGCGTTATGATTTCTGGCCGCAACACCCTGAATTACATCAAGCCGAACAATATCTGCGTGCTAAGCCTGAAATACGGCTGGCAGAAATTCAGCCACGTCAGGACGATACTCAAGGTTACAACCTATGGTTGGTTGCAGAAGATAATTTGTCATTATCACTGCCAGAACCACGAGTTATCAACACTGATACCTTACCGCTACCGACCTTGGCAGAACAACAAGTGTTTGAGCGCTCTTGGCAACATATTGAGCAACAGGCATTATTTGGCCTGAGCCAGACTTTACTGCGCCATAACTTATTCACTGCTGTACAACAATATCACTCTCGTGAAGAGATTGAACAACGCTTACAACTGGCACCACAGTATCAACGCCTGCTTACCCAATGGCTGACCTTATTCAATAACCAGGGATTTATTGAAAAAACCGCTGACGGATACCGCTGTCTGCAACCGCTTAATCATGTTCCGGCCCCTACAGCAAAACTGGATAATGCAGTGTGGTGTCAAACCATCAGTCGTTATGTCACAACCTGTATCGAACAACATAACACCCTGCTTGCCGGACGTGGCAATGCATTGGAACTGCTGTTCGCCGATAAACAAATCACAGCCAGCCTCTACAGTGAGAATCCCGCATTACGTTGCCTGAACCAGGCTGCTGCTGAAATTGTTCGGCAATTGAGCCAGACATCCGAACATTTCGCTGTACTGGAAGTTGGTGCAGGAACCGGAGCAACCTCACAGAAGGTACTGGCACACAATGCACAGGCCATTCAAAGCTACCACTTTACTGATGTTTCACCGCTATTCCTGGATGATGCACGCCAGTTACTCAGTCACTACGACGAAACCGTAAAATTTGCCCTGTTCGATATTAACCAGCGTATTGATTTTAGCCAGCACCCAGAATCCGGTTATGACCTGATTATGGCAGTTAACGTATTACATGATGCAATCCATCTGAAAAATACCCTGCGACGCCTGTCTCGGTTACTGAAAACCGGGGGATGGTTGCTGATTATTGAATCAACCAAACGCGAAAGTGCCATGCAACTCGCCAGCGTCGGATTTATTGAAGGTATTAACGCCTGGGTTGATGATCGCGGTGACAGTAATAGTGCATTGATGGAACTTGCGGACTGGCGGAAGTGCCTGACGCAATCCGGTTATCGGGTTTCATTGGAATGGCCGGGACAAAACGGGCCAGAACTGCATCAACAACTGATCCTGGCACGGGCTGAACAACAAGCGCGGCTTAATATCAGTGAAATAGCAGCACAATTTTCCACCTTGCCTTACTCATTGCATATTCAACAGCAAGAGCAATTACCGTTGATAGCGACAGCGAAAGAGAACATAGCACAACCGTTAATCACGGAAACTGAGCAACCAGAAACAGAAAATGATCAATTTCATGATATTGAACAACAAGTCATTGCTCTCTGGAGTTCACTGCTGCCTCAGTCAATACAGCGTCACAGTGACTTTTTCCAAAGTGGCGGTGACAGCCTGATTGCCACCCGAATGGTGGTGCAACTACGTCGCCAAGGTTACGAACAAGCAAATCTGCAACAGCTCTTCGAACACCCTAAGTTGAGTGAATTTTGCCGTACTCTGCGGGTCGCCGAGACCAGTTCAACGACACTTGCGATACCGCATCAAACTGAACCGGCATCCGAGCAAATTTTGCCACTTACTGCGCTGCAATACGCTTATTGGTTGGGAGAAAGCCAACTGTTCCAATTTGGTAACGGTATCGCTCATTTCTATGCTGAACTGGCTATCAATGGGCTTGATCTGCCTCGTTTTACCGCCGCCTGGAACCGTGTAATAAACCATCATGCGCAATTACGCGGTTATGTGAAGGATGGGCAATATCATATTTTGCCGGAGGTTCCCTGCTATACACCAACAATCATTGATTGTCGTGACATGATGCCAAATGAACGCGAAGTACAACTGAATCATGCCCGCGACACGCTACGTACTCAAGGCGTTCCCAGCGATAACTGGCCGCTGTTTGATTTAACCCTGTACCATACCGATGATCGGGCGCATTTATTGCATTTAACTATCGACCTGTTAGTCGCGGATGGTAAGAGTCTGACGTTAATCTTGCGCGATTTACACCATTGGTATCAGGAACCTAGCTGGCAACCAGAGCCACCGGCAGCAACCATTGGCGACTATATTCAGGCACTGGAGAATGAGAAAACGGGAGAAGCCTGGCAACAAAGCCGGCAATACTGGCTTGATCGCTTACCTTCGTTGCCTGATGCTCCGGTGTTACCACTGCAAGATCACCAGTCACAGCAACTCGATCAACAGTGCCTGACCGGATATATCAGCCCACAACAATGGCAGCGTTTACAACAGCGTGCAGCAGAATACCGAGTATCGCCTTCACAAGTGATGCTAACCCTATTTGCCCAAGTTTTATCTGTGTGGAGCAACAACGAGCATTTTACAATCAATGTTCTGCATGGTAACCGCCTGTTAATGCCACAATATTGCGATATATTAGTCGGCAATCTGTCTACCACATCCTTGCTGGAAGTGGATCTACGCAATATCACCGGTTTCAGTGATGCTATAAGCCGGATACAACGGCAATGGCTGGCCGATCTTCAACATGCGCTGTTTGACGGACAATTGGTACTCAGGGAGAAAAATCAACACCGCCACAACCTAAACGCCGGTATGCCGATTGTATTCAACGATACAACCGGTACAGCAGGCAAAGGGCCATCAGGGTTGGGAACACTCAATCTCTTTGGTGCGCAAACTCCCCATGTTTATCTCGACTGTATGTTAATTTCCGGCGCAGAAGGTGGTGTCACCATACAATGGGCGATCTTGCCACAACTGTTCCAACCCCAAGTTGCAGAAAACATGTTTGCCCATTATCAAGCTTGTGTTGTTGCCGTGCTCGAACCGAATTACCAATGGAGCACTCCGCTTCCTGACTGGCTGCCAACAAATGATCGCGCTTTATGCCAGAACAGTAATGCGACAAAAAACGTTTTTCCATCACACACCCTTTGCTCACTAATTGAACAAGCAGTCAATCGTTATCCCCAACGTACCGCTGTGGTCGATACCTCTCGTCAGATCGACTATCGCACTTTATGGTCACAAAGCCTGACGCTGGCTGCTCATCTGCAAGCACAGGAAAATCAGGCTTCATCCCTGATTGGTGTGGTAATGGAAAAAGGCTGGGAACAGGTTGTCGCAGTTATTGCGATTTTATTAGCAGGACGGGCTTATCTGCCTATTGATGCCAGTTATCCGCAACAGCGGATCCATCAGCTATTGGCATCAGGAGAAGTGAATACCGTACTGACGCAACCTAAGTTTGCTCAACAGATGAGTTGGCCTGAACATGTACACCTCATCTCTCTGGATGAGACATTGCTTAATAACTTACCCGTAACCGAAGAGCAACATTTATCTGTACGCCCAGAGGATTTAGCCTATGTTATCTTCACCTCCGGCTCCACCGGAAAACCAAAAGGCGTAATGATAGACCATCAGAGCGCAGCCAACACTATTCTGGATATTAACCAACGCATTGCACTCAATGAGCACGATAGCGTGCTGGCAATATCAGAGTTAACATTCGATCTTTCCGTTTATGACCTCTTCGGCACGTTGAGCGGTGGGGCAAAACTGGTTATTCCTGCTCCTGGTGACACTCGGCAGCCTGACAAACTACTGACATGGTTACAACAAGAATCGGTTACTGTTTGGAACTCCGTACCTGCATTTGTGCAACTGCTTGAAGAGTATGCTCGCAGTTATCCTCATTCCCTGAATAGCCTGCGCTGGGTATTGATGAGTGGTGATTGGATACCACCCCATTTGCCAACAAAATTGTATGCCCTTCACCCTGTGCTTAACCTGCTCAGTTTGGGTGGCGCAACTGAAGCATCAATATGGTCTATTGCTTATCCTATCGCCCACGTCGATCCTAATTGGCGCAGCATTCCCTATGGCAAGCCCTTGGCTAATCAGGCTTTCTATGTGCTTAATTCAGCACTGTCACCTTGTCCGGTCTGGGTAACTGGCGAGCTTTATATTGGCGGACAAGGACTCGCATTAGGTTATTGGGCTGATGCAGAAAAAACGGAACAAGCATTTATCATCCATCCCCAAACAGGTGAGCGGCTTTACCGCACAGGTGATTTAGGTCGCTGGCGCCCAGACGGTAATATTGAATTTTTGGGGCGCAATGATCACCAGATTAAAATTCGTGGCTACCGGATTGAACTGGGGGAAATCGAGCATCGCTTATGTGAACACCCTGATATACAACAAGCGATAGTATTTGCACATACAACGTCAAACGGTGCATTGCAACTCGTCGCAGGCTTACGTTTGACCGATACTGCGCCAGTATCTACCGAACTGTTACCGATATTACCTCATTGGTTGCAGCAAACCTTGCCAGTTTGGATGTGCCCACAGCGATTTATTATTCTCGATACAATACCCGTATCTGACAACGGTAAAATCGACAAACGTACATTGATTACTCTGGTTGAAAAAGCGCCAGAAGGTGATGCAATACCATCGGTGACTCTCAGCGCGACAGGACAAACAGTACTAAACCTTTGGGAATCAGTACTAGAGCAACAAAATATTAACGTGCATGAGAGTTTCTTTACCCTTGGTGGGGATTCTCTGGCAGCGGTGCGATTAATGGTGCAAATCAATCAGACATTTAATCGCCAATACCCACTCAGCCTGTTGCAGGCTTACGATACCGTACATTCATTGGCAGAATTTATTGAGCATCAACCAGAAAATGCTTACCAAAGCGTGATACTGAACAAGGGAAACATTGAACAATCTACTTTAAAACAATCTACTTTAAAACAATCTACCTTAGAACAATTTACCTTAGAACAATCTACCTTCGAACAATCAGCCTTGTTTATCGTCCATCCAATTGGTGGGCATCTGTTGGGATATCGTCATTTAGCAGCCAATTGGGGTGTCCAACGCATGATTGGCCTGGCATTTTCGCCAGAGAGCATGAACACCGACAAACCTTCTGTCGGTGAGCTGGCTGCTGATTACATCGGCCAAATCCGCAACTTCCAACCTAAAGGACCTTACGCGCTGGCAGGCTGGTCTTTTGGCGGATTAGTAGCCTATGAAATGGCTCATCAATTACGCGCTGCCGGTGAAAATGTTTCCCATTGCATCCTGATTGATAGTTTCGCGCCGAATGTGCGCCCGGATCTGACGCTGGATAATGCATTCTGTCATCGTCATTTCCTGCTCGATTTACAGGGACAATTCCCTGGGCTGGAACTGGATAACAGTGTTATCGCAGCAAACACTGAAACCTTCCTGCAAGCGCTGCACAAAGCCTTACCGCAATCTGCACAGATTGATAGCTCACTGACTGAGCTTTATGCCGTATGGCAGCATAATCTGCGGGCATTGCTTGACTATTGTCCACCACAGACTTCACAACCTTTCTGCCTTATCCGGGCAAAGCAGGCATTGCCTGATTTTATGGATTACCTTGATCCAACAACAATCACCTCAACTGATCTTGGTTGGCAGGCTTTTGGGCCAGTCAATGTGACACAACTTGATGGTGATCATTACAGCCTATTCCAACACAAATATGTCGGCTCTCTGGTTGCGTGTCTGAAAAACATCCTGAGTTCAGTCCCAACTGTTAAGCCTGTTAAGGAGAACATATGATAAAGCCACGGCGGGTTCTGATTGTCGGTTCGAAATTTGGCGAACTGTATCTTAATGCGTTTCTACAGTCTCAGTCAGATCTGGAACTGGTCGGGATCTTAGCGCAAGGAAGCCCTCGTTCACAGCAGCTTGCCCGCGATTTCAATGTGCCCCTATTCCGCTCACTGGATGAATTGCCGGATGATATCGATATTGCCTGTGTGGTCATACGTGCAGAAGTAATTGGTGGCAAAGGCGACCAATTAACCCAAGCATTATTGGCACGTGGTATTTCTGTCATTCAGGAGCACCCTCTTGATGCAGAAGCGATCAAAAGACACCAGTCAACAGCTAACAAGCATAACGTTATGTTTTGGGTAAACAGCTTTTACAGCCAATGCTATGCTGGCAGAAGTTGGTTACATGCAGCTCATCAAATCAATAAATTATCACAACAACGTCCGGTAAGTGGCTATCTGACAACCAGCCGCCAATTGCTCTTTTCCGCACTTGATCTGTTGTTACAGGCCTGTCATTGCCCGGAACAGATTGAGATAACCTATGTGGGCCAACGGAGTAGCGTATTTCATTGCTTTGAACTCAGCTTTGCGGGAACAACAATAACGTTAGACATTCAATCCTATCTGGACCCCAGAGATCCCGATATGCATAACCTGGTTATGCATAAAATGACGCTGATCTGGCCGGCCGGTTATCTTACGCAGGAAGCCAGCTATGGACCGGTTATCTGGACACCGGTTCTTCATGCGCCAGATCATCTAAATAATGAACAAAGCCTTTACCTGAATGCTGGCCAGCCGGAAGGCGCTTATCTGCATCAGGCAACATCACATGTTCTTTGTCCGGCAACTCAAAACTGGATGACAGCATTTGAATGTGATGGTGCCGAAGGTGTGGCATTGCTACTAAATACCTTGAGTTCGGTATTGAATGGCGCACTTTGCCCCCCTGCTTTTAGCTACGACTACCAATTGCGGCTGGCAGGCTTGTGGCAACAAATTTTACGTATGATGGGAGAGCCTGTTACTCAGGATTTACAATCCCCAGTCTGGATTGATCCAGCTCAATTGATGCTAACCAAGGAAGTATGCTGATGACGTGGGAACTTCCTGTACATCCGATGATTCGTCCATGCTTGACGACTCACAGCAAACCTAAATATACGCTGCTAATCTGCCCCTTTGCCGGGAGCAGTACCAGTGCATTTCGGAACTGGTCCACATTGGAAGATTCAGGTATTGCCGTTTCCCTGGTGATTTACCCCGGACGGGACAGCCGTATGAATGAACATGCTGTTACCAGCATTACGCCATTGGCTCAGTCACTCGCTGATGTGATCAGATCATTGACTCCCGCACAGAGAGAAAACCTGATACTGGCCGGCCACAGTATGGGAGCTCAGGTCGCTTTTGAAACCTGCCGACACCTTGAACAACATAACTGTGCCCCCAAGGCACTAGTACTTTCGGGATGTCATGCCCCCCACCTTCAATCCCACCGCCAACTGAGTGGATTGCCTGATCATGAATTCATTGAACAACTGATTGATATCGGTGGTTGCAGCCCGATTTTACAAGAAGATCCTGAACTACTTGCACTGTTTTTACCCATGTTACGGGCCGATTTTTTTGCTACAGAGCACTATTACCACGCTATTCAGCCTGATTCAGTAAAACTACAAACACCCACATTGTTGCTTTATGGCAACGCAGACAAAGAGGCTTCCGCTCTGGAAGTTCAGCAATGGCATCATTGGCTTGCAAGTGATAAGCAAAATCTTGCTTATTGCTGCCAAGAGATTACCGGCGATCATTTTTACATTACACAAAAACCACAGAATTTTATTCGTCACGTTACCCAATTTATGCAATATGTTTATTCAAAGGAGTTCGCATAATGGCACCTTTTTCTATCCCAGAGAAAACACTTACTATGACGCCAAACTATCTTTGGAATGGCAAAACCCTGGATCAGCAACTTGCCGGATGGTCCAGTATCTGGGGAGATAAAACTGCGTTGATTTATCAAGAGCAGCGGCTAACTTACCATGAACTCCATCAATCTGCGGAAAGGCTAGCGAGCGGATTGTATCATCGTGGAATACGCCGTGGTGATAACGTTATGGTACAGCTACCTAACCGTATCTCCTTTGTTGTCACCTGTTTTGCCTTGTTTAGGCTAGGGGCTCATCCAGTATTATTAATGCCTACCCAACGGGCACATGATGTTCATGCGCTTTGCCAGATTGCACGTCCGGTGGCTTATATTATTCCTGATTGTATCCACGGTTTTGACTATCGAAAAATGGCGCGGGAAATTGCAGCATCTTGTGACGAACTTAAACATATTATTGTGGACGGAGAGGCAGAAGAATTTATCCCATTCGCCTCCATTGAGGAGGAACCGCTCAATATTTCTGGTCCAGATTATGGCGATATTGCCGTACTTTTGCTTTCCGGCGGAACGACAGGCACACCAAAATTAATTCCGCGTACTCACGATGCCTATACCTATGATTTTGTGCTCTCCGCCCGTCTGTGCTCAGTAAATACTGAAAGCGTCTATTTAGCGGTATTGCCTGTTGCACATAACTTTACTTTAGGCAGCCCCGGGATTCTTGGCACCCTTTCTCAGGGAGGATGTGTACTCCTCAGTGATACAGCTAGTTGTGATGAAGCCATGCCATTGATCGAGCAGCATAAAGTGACACATTTAGCATTAGTACCGGCTCTTGCACGGCTCTGGGAACAAGCTCGTGACTGGGAACAAAGCGACCTTTCATCCCTGCGCTGCTTACAAGTCGGTGGTGGCCGGCTCACACCGGAACTGGCAGAGCAGGTCATGGCACGTCTTGGTCCTTTGCAGCAAGTATTTGGTACAGCGGAAGGATTACTTTGCTATACCCGACTAGACGACCCTTATGACGTTATCATTAATACCCAAGGGCGCCCATTGTCAGAAGAGGATGAGATCAAACTTGTTGATATCAATTTGCAACCTGTTGCATCTGGTGAAGTAGGTGAACTGATTACACGAGGTCCTTACACCATTACAGGATATTACCGTGCTGAACAGCACAATACCGTCGCTTTCACCACGGATGGATTCTACCGCACAGGCGATTTGGTTCGCATCAGACCAGATGGCAACCTGATCGTTGAAGGACGGATTAAAGAGCAGATTAACCGCAGCGGTGAAAAAATTTCAACGCTAGAAGTTGAAACATTATTACTGCAACATCCAGATATTGATGACGCCGTTGTGATCGCTGTCCCGGACGAATTACTGGGTGAACGCATTTGCGCTTGCCTGCCAAAGAGCATCAACCAACCCGATCCTGCACAAATGCAAGCATTCTTGCATCAAGAAGGTGTTCAGCGTCATAAAATCCCTGACCAATGGTTATTTGTGGCGTATTGGCCATTAACCGCGGTAGGAAAAATCAACAAACGCCAGTTAGTACAAATGGCCCAGGCAGAAAATAACAGCCTCATGCAGCAATATCGTGAACAGACGATTACGATTACCAGCAATCCGTTAGATCTGGTTACCCACTTGCTTGCTGATAATGATGCACAACCTTGTATGCTCTATGAAATAAAAGGTGAATGGTCATTGGGAATAGGCTGCGCCGCAACCATAAGTGCAGATGCATCGGGACAATTGATTGATTCACAAGGTCATCATCATCCATACGATATCAATACACTCAGCCAAAAACTTGAGCAAGTACTCAACGCTGTTCCGATTAAAGACTGGCGTGCTTATGGCAAAACATTATTTGAATTTTCCCATATGACGTATGGGATATCATTAGAACAACAAAATGAAGCGTTAATAAAAATTACCATTCCACAACATGAATTACGCATAACTCAAGGACAGGTTCTGATACGAACACTGGAAGAAGCGCAAATATCCATATTGAGCGAGAAAGTCAAGCGCGCTGATCAATTAGGCACACCGATTTTCCCATACACAAAAGAGATGGAAATTATCAACACAGCAGACGCGGCAAAAAATTATCAAGACAACGTTGCAAATGCGGTTAAGGATATTGCCGCAGATCACTACCAAAAAGTGATCCTGTCACGCCGGGTTGATCTTGGTTCAAATATTGATATTACACACAGTTACTGGCTGGGCCGTCAGGCTAACACACCTGCCCGCTCTTTCTTCTTACGTGATGGAGATTTCTCTGCTTACGGTTTCAGTCCAGAAACCGTCGTTGAGGCCGAGGGTTCGGGTTGGGTTAATACCCAACCGTTGGCTGGCACCAGAGCATTGACACATGACAAGCAGCAAGATCAGAAATTGCGAGCCGATTTACTTTCTGATCCGAAAGAAATTTCCGAACACGCTGTTTCGGTCAAACTTGCATTAGAAGAATTAGCGCCGATTTGTCAGCCAGAAACGCTTTGTGTATCAGAATTTATGGCTATTCGTGAACGTGGTTCGGTACAACATTTGGCATCACGAGTCAAAGGGTTACTACAAACAGACAAAAATCGCTGGGATGCATTCATTGCCTTATTCCCGGCAGTCACCGCTTCAGGGATACCGAAAAAACCTGCTTTACAAGCTATTTCTCGATATGAAGATGAACCTCGTCGGCTTTATAGTGGTTGTGTCATGCTCTTGGATAGCACAGGTAAACTGGATGCCGCGCTGGTATTACGCTCTCTCTACCAGCATAAAGAACGCTGTTGGCTCCAGGCCGGTGCCGGATTGGTCAGAGATTCAAGGCCAGAAAGAGAATGGCAGGAAACTTGTGAAAAACTTGAGTGCATTATGAAATATATTCGCCCTTATGCTGACAAAAAAGACTAAAAGCTTATTGGGATAGGTAGTCATCATACTTTCGGGGAAAACCAGAATGATATCTGGTTTTCCCTACATTAAAAGGATGTACACCCACCATCTAACAAAGCCTGTTCATTACAACGACGACCATTCGCCAATTGGCAAACAGGAATTTGATGACCATTCAATTGCTTGGTTAATGCCGGAATTCCCCCTGCATCAGAGCAACTTTCACTGGCATCTTTACTCAGATAAATACCCAAATCAGAATATTGATAATGTTTGTATCGGCTTGATGAAGTATCTGCTTGATGCCCGCTGCAACCTGCTAATATAGCACCTACCAGCAACAACATGACAAGGATAACTCCCCGCTTTAACAGCATATTTTCTCCAGTTTAACTATCGGATTAGGATATAGATCAATGCCCTGCACTTTTGGAAAGCAAATTGATGACTAAAACACCTGCAATAATAAGAAGAATACCGATAATTGCCGGTAAATCCAATTTTTGCTGGTATAAAAATATACCTGCAATAGAGACTAAAACGATACCAAGGCAAGACCAAACGGCATAAGCAATCCCCAAAGGCATCACTTTTACAACTTGTGATAACGCCCAAAATGATAAACAATATCCCATCACCACAACAATAGACGGCACTAATCGGGTGAAGCCATCGGCAGTTTTTAACATTGTTGTCGCTATCACTTCAGACAAAATCGCGATAAACAAATAACCCCATACATTCATATTACTCACCAAGCCAAAGTTTTATAAGACAGATCAAATTTCAAAAAAACCGCTTAATCTACCATAAGTTAAAATACAATACATTAACGAAATGAGGTGTTTTTTCTTTATGAAAAAGAATAATAATAAGGGAAAAAAGCATAAATCCGGCAGAGAATTATTCAATAAAATAAAAATGATTATTCCATTAATCTATCCACATGTATCAATATTATTTCCACCCATAAAAATCACCTTAAATAATTTATCATAAAAATGACTTAAAGAAATTATTCACTCCAATATAAAAAAGAACAGGAAATTATTTTTTGCGATAAAAAACACTATAATAGCAATTTAAATACCAACAGGTAACCATAAATAAACTAAACCAGATCGCATTATATCCATAGAAAATTAAAAAACATAACCATAACAAATAAAAAATATTATAGACTTCAATGCAAATGACTATCACTATTGAAACTTGAAGAACTACGACCATAAAATCATGATCATGGAATAATGGGTAAAAATAATGACTATTCTCGAAAATAAAAACAAACTGTGCGAAACAGGATAAGTGCCGAAGATATACACTTAAATAGACAAAAAATAAAATTTTAAACCTTGGACAAACAATTTTAACTATTTAAAATGAGGGGGAATGCTGAAAGATTGCGAGATTAGCTGTAGTGATACCATGATAGATCATGCTAATACCTATTAAATAAAATAGTAACCTGATGTTAAAAATCGTAAAAGTTCAGATATAACATAATAAATTATGTTAATGCCAAAACATAAATGAATTAAGGTTAGGCAAGCACTGAAATCTACTCATTTGTATCATGAATTACAAATAACTTGTAAACGGAATGCATTCGTATAATTTACTATGAGAACACTTGAAGGTTCGTTGAATTCGAACTTATATAACCTTCATCCCGCTCAAGAGGATGTGTTTTATGAGCAAACCTTTCATGAAAACAATCCGTTACACAACCTGGGCTGGTATACCTTGATGGAAGGTGAAGTTGATATCGTCATCTTGCAACAAGTTTGGCGATTACTATACCAACATGTTGATATGTTGAGGTTACGCATATCCGTTAATTCGGATAATGAAGCAACCCAATATATTCAGAATCAGAGTAATACTGAATTAGTCATATTCCATGATTTTACAATGCAGCCTAATCCTGAAAAAAAAGCAAAACTTTGGATGCAGCAGCAGATAGATATTCCCATTAACTTTCCAAATGCGTCCTTATACCAAGCCTCATTGCTTCGTATTACGAACGAGAAACACTACTTCTTCACTAAATTCCATCATATTATGATTGATGGGGTTGGTTTATTTCGGTTACATGAATATACCCATAAATTATATGCATGTCTGAAAAGTGGAGCATCAACAGCCTGGTTAGCAGAAATTCCACAATATTTAGATAACATAGAAAAAGCAAAAGAATATCTGACTTCTTCTTATTATGAAAAAGATAAAAACCACTGGTATGATTTTTTAACAAAAAACGATATCCATCAATTAACTCCTTGTTATCAGAATAGGGGTTCCCGTAACGACATGTTGGTATTACCGTTTTCAATTAAAGCTGATTTACTTGCTTTTTGTGAAAAAAATAAAACGAACTTTCTTGCTGTCTTTTCGAGCTTAGTTATCATTATGATGTCAGAACTGACAGGGCAACAGGAATTAACATTTAATACCATTACTCATGGCAGAAGGACAAAATCAGAGAAATATGTCGTAGGGATGCAGACAAATATCTATCCGGTACATTGCCATGTTTCTCACACAATCAGTGTCACTGAACAGATTAAGGTAATAGAATTAGCGCTAAAAGAGAGTTATCACCACGGCCAGTTCCCTCGTTCTCACTTGATTCGCATGGCCAATAACCATGGCATTGCTTTACCTAATATATTTATATTCTATGAAAGGCTTTCAGAATCAGCATCTGAAATCAATCAGGCGCAGCATTATATTGTAGATGGGGGATTTAACACTGATCCTATCGTTTTTCGCTTGCAAGACTTTGGATATGATCAGGAGCTAACAATAGCGATAGATTATTTACGGGAATATTTTAGTGAGCAAGATGTAAAACAAATACTTGCGCGATTGCAGAACTTATTGACTGCTTTACTTAACACACCTTCTTTATTCGTCAATGAATTACCTATCTTATTAGAACAGGAGTGTCACACCCTATTACACAGTTGGAACCAGACTGATGCATCCTACCCACAGGATAAAATCTTACAGCAACTGTTCGAGGCACAGGCAGAAAGAACACCGAATAACGTGGCGCTGGTATTTGAAGAGAAAACCCTGACCTATCGTCAACTCAACGAACAGGCAAACCAGCTCGCCGTTGTGATACGTGAACACTGCCAGCGGCAATGCAATGCACCGATGCAAGCCGATACACCAATCGCTCTATACCTCGACCGCAGTCTGGAGATGGTAGTCAGTATCCTGGCGGTACTGAAAGCCGGTGGCGCTTATGTACCGATCTCTCCTGAATATCCACCGGAACGAGTTCAATTTATTCTGGCAGATACCGGAAGCCTGTGCGTGCTAACCCAACAGCGGCACCTGACAACACTGGAGAAACATACCCACACTTTGCCAATTCAGCCAGCGCTGATAGCCACAGATGACTGCACAGTCACCCAAGACCAAGCAGTGGAAAATTTAGTGCCAGTGAACAAAAGTACTGATTTGGCCTACATCATCTACACCTCCGGGACAACCGGACAGCCGAAAGGCGTTGAGTTGACTCACCGAAACGTCATCAATCACCTGTGTTGGATGCAATCCCAATATCCATTAAGTGCATCGGATAAGATCCTGCAACAAATCCCTTATACCTTTGATGCTTCAGTCTGGGAGTTGATTGCAGCGAACTGTTTTGGCGCCAGTATCGTGCTGCCCTCACCGAATGTCCATAAACAGCCTGAGGCCTTATATCAACTGATACAGAAAACTGGCGTGACGGTGGTGCAATTTGTCCCGTCCATGTTAGGTGCTTTCTGCCAAACGCTGCGGGACTTAGGGCAGCTGTTACCCGGCACTATCCGTTATGTTCTGTGTGGCGGAGAGGCGTTGACGATGTCCCATGTCAACACGTTTAGATCTATAAATAGTCATTCGAGTACCTTAATTAACCTTTATGGTCCTACAGAAACAACAAATGATATTACTCACCTTGATGTAACCGATGAAATGAGTGGCAATATCCCCATTGGCAAAGCACATCATAACACCCGCCTGTATGTCCTTAATCATTATGGCAAACTGTCTCCCATTGGCGCCCCTGGTGAGTTGTATATTGGCGGTGCAGGGCTGGCAAGGGGGTATCGGAATCGTCCAGATCTGACCGTCGAGCGTTTTGTGGAAAATCCGTTTGCCACAGACGAAGACAAAGCCCGGGGTTATACTCGCCTGTACAAAACCGGTGATCGGGTACGCTGGCTGCCGGACGGTAACCTGGAATATCTGGGACGCTATGATTTTCAGGTCAAAATTCGTGGTTACCGCATTGAACCGGGTGAAATCGAAACAGCCTTGTCTTCTCACCCACAAGTGAAGCAGGCAGTAGTGATCGACCGAGAGCATGTGGGCCATAAAGCACTGGCGGCTTACCTGGTTACCGACGAAGCCTTGACCAATGACACTCTGATAGAGCATCTGTCAACTCACCTGCCGGAGTACATGATACCCGCCAGCTTTACCCGCATTGATGCCATTCCCTTGACTATCAACGGCAAGCTCGATCGCCATGCTTTGCCAGATCCTGAGTGGGAAGACCGAGAGCTTTATATAGCGCCACGCACTGAGTTGGAAACCCGATTGTGCACGCTTTGGCAAGACGTTTTAGGATTAGAACGGATCAGCATTGAGGATAACTTCTTCCGTATCGGTGGCGACTCGATTGTCAGTATCCAGTTGGTCTCCAAACTGCGGCAGATCGGTTTCTCCCTGCAAGTCAAATCGATTTTTGAAGCACCAACAGTAGCACGGTTAGCGCAACTGCTGACACAAACACCATCTCCGGTAACTGTGGTGGCAGAACAGGGATTATTAAACGGGGAATTTGATCTGTTGCCTATCCAGCAGGATTTCTTCAACCAGAACCTGCCATGTCCGCACCATTGGAATCAGGCATTTATGATCCGACTGCCAGGCAATATCAGTCACGCTGCTATTGAACAGGCGCTGATCGCACTGGCTGAACGACATGATATGTTACGTGTCCATTTTGTTGACACCGAACAAGGTTATCGTCAGTGCTACCCCGCAGAAATGCCGCCCTGGTTACCCACATTACAGCATTGTGATTTCAGTGAGTTAAATCACCAGCAACTGACCCAATGGCAAAGTAGCTTTAATTATTGCACGGGACCTTTATGGCAAACTGCTCATCTGACCGGATATGCTGATGGCAGCGCCCGTTTATTCTTCGCATTTCATCACCTGATTATTGACGTGGTGTCGTGGCGGATTATTGCTGAAAATATACGCCTGCTACTACAGGGAACAGCGCTGCCACCGAAAACCAGCAGTTATCGGCAATGGGTTGCTGCTGTCCATCGCTATGCCATACAGCATCAAGACGAAGTGCCCTACTGGCAGGGAGTCATGGCGGGGGAAAAAACTTATCCGGTGACGGGAGAACTCAACACGCATCAACTGAGTTTATCAACTAAACTGACAAACACTCTGTTGCATGAGGCTAACTTAGGTTATCACACTGAAATTAACGACTTACTGCTTAGTGCCCTCACACAGGCATTGCAGACAACATTCTCTCGTACGGTAAACCTCATTACTCTCGAGGGGCATGGGCGGGAAACTATCGACAGTGCTCTGGATGTCTCCGAAACTGTGGGCTGGTTTACAACCACTTATCCTGTTCGTCTGACAATGCAAGCCGATGTCGCGGAAACCATTATTCACACCAAAGAAATGCTGCGGGCCGTACCGAACAAAGGCATCGGTTATGGGGCGTTACGTCAGGCCGGATACTTATCAGAGAATTTGCCAGCTATCAGCTTTAATTACCTTGGGCAATTTGGGGGTGAGGCCGGACACATTAACCATCAGGATTGGGCGCTGACCAACGAAGACTGTGGTTCAATGATCGCCAACGAGAACATTAGCCATTTACTGCTGGATATCAATGGCGCAATTCAGGCAGGAAAACTGCAATTCAGTATACTGTCTCGCTTACCATCAACCCAAACACAAATGTTTATCACCGCCTTTGAGCAAGCACTCAATAGTGTTATCACCACCGGCCAAAAACAGGCTCAATTGGGTAGTGTGAGAACGCCCAGTGATTATGAATTTAAAGCGGTTTCAATTGAACGCTTAAATCGTTTGCAACAAAGCTATCAGGTGGAAACCCTGTATCCCGCCACCAGTTTGCAGCAGGGATTTATTTATCATCATCTGGCTCAACCACAGGATGATGCCTATCGTGTGCAACTGTTGTTGGATTATCACACCCAACTCAACCTTGCCGCCTATCAGCAAGCCTGGTCGCTGGCTTCACTGCGCTTTCCTATCCTCAGAACAGCATTTGATTGGGAAGGGGAAATTTTGCAGATTGTAACCACAGGTGCCAGTATTAATTCGGCGAACTTCGAGCTTAAAGATATCAGCCAATTACCAGAAGAAGAACGAAACAAAGAGATTGAAGCGATCCAACAACATGACCGTACTCTGCCTTTTAATTTACAGCAGCCCGGATTAATCCGATTTACCTTAATTAAACAGAGTGAACAACTGATAACGGTGCTGATCACCCAACACCACACTATTACTGATGGCTGGAGTGGCCCGATTTTATTACAGACTGTGCACGAGTATTACGACATGCTGGTACAAGGACAGAAACCTCAGATCGTAGTGGAGCACGCTTATCTGGCAACCCAGCAATACTATCTGGGGCATCTGGCTGAGTCAGAAAGGTATTGGGCGGAACGCAAAACACATTTCCAGGGAACCAATGATCTATCATCCCTGTTAAATCATCATGTTAATCTGACACAGATAAAAACCATCGAAAAACCGGCTGAACAGGCGCTTACTGTAAAGGGAGGTGATTATACGCAACTTAGGGATGTGTGCCGTGAACAAGGCATTACCCTGAATGTGGTACTGCAATTTGCCTGGCATAAATTACTGCACAGCTATACCGGAGATGAACAGACTATTGTCGGCACCACCGTCTCCGGACGCGATGTACCGGTGGACGGTATTGAGTCCAGTGTCGGCCTGTATATTAATACCTTGCCATTAATAGTGCAGTGGCATAAAACCAACAGGGTGATTAGCGTCTTACAAGCTATACAGAAAGATATCGCCGCACTCAACAGTCACAGCGCCGTCTCACTGGCCAGTTTGCAATCCGACGGGGAACGGCTATTCCATAGCCTGTTTGTCTTTGAAAATTACCCCGTCCCTGTGGCAAGCGAAAATAAGGCAGGGATTGAAAACACCCTGATATTCCGCCAGGCCATCGAAAAAACCGATTATCCATTATCACTGATGGCCTATGAACAAGATAATT